>JAQGMX010000167.1 GCA_028292145.1 Variovorax sp. | reverse complement strand
CTGGATGTGCCAGCCGAGCGAGACGACTTTGTCCGCCAGCGTAGTCAGCATCGCGGGCGTGGTTACGCCCCAAGACTGCGGGCTGAAGAAATTGACGCGCAGGCCGCGGATGCCGTGCCGGTGGAGGCGCTGCAACTCGGCGGGTTCGACGTCAGCATCGACCACCGCCACGCCGCGTGCCTGCGGCCCGAGTTCGGCCAGCGCGGCCAGCGTGCAGCGGTTGTCCACGCCGTAGGTGGACGGCGTGACGACGACGGTGCGGGTCGTGCCGATACGCTGCTGCAGCAGCCGGTAGGCCGGCACGTCGGCCACCGGTGGTGTCCGCCGCCAATGCGGCGAGGGCGGGAAACGCGGATCGAAGATGTGCATGTGGCTGTCGCACGCGCCGGGCGGCAGCGCGCGCGACGGCGCTGCGGTGCCGGCCGAATGCGCAACGACGATGCCTGCCATCTCAGTCGACCTTGATGTTGCCTTTGCGGATCACCGCCGACCACTTGGCCGATTCTTTCTGCAGGAAGTCGGCGAATTCGGCCGGCGTGTTGCCGACCGGCTGCGCGCCCATGTCGGCGAAGCGCTTTTTCACGTCCTCTTCCTGCAGCGATTCGGCGACCGCCTTGTGCAGTTGCTGCACCACCGCGTCGGGCGTGCCGGCCGGCAGCAGCAGCCCGTTCCATTCGTAGGCCTCGTAGCCGGGCAGCACCGATTCGGCAACGGTGGGCACCTCCGGCAGCAGCGGCGAGCGCTTGAGCGATGAAATGGCGAGCGCGCGCAGCTTGCCGGACGTCACAAGCGGATAGCTTGCCGCCAGCGTGCCGAACATGAAGTCGACCTGGCCGCCCATCACGTCCGAGATGGCCGGGCCGCCGCTTTTGTAGGGCACATGCAGCATGTCGAGGCCCAGGCCCTGGCGGTACTGTTCGGCAGCCAGACGCTGCACCGTCCCGCTGCCGCCGGATGCGAAGGTGAACTTGCCGGGCTCGGCCTTGGCCTTGGCGACGAGGTCCTTCTGGTCCTTGATCGGCGAATCCTTGCGCACGATCAGCACGTTGGGCGCGAGCGACACCAGCGACAGCGGCTTGAAGCTCTTGTCCGTGAAGCTCAAATTCGAATAGAGCGACGGGTTGATGGAAAATGGCGTTGCGTCGTAGAGCATCGTGTAGCCGTCGGCCGGCGCGCGCGCCACGAAGGCCTGGCCGATGGTGCCGCTTGCGCCGGGACGGTTGTCGATGATCACGCTGGTCCCGAGCCTGGCGCCCATGCGCACCGCAAGCTGGCGGGCCAGCGCGTCGGCGGCGCCACCGGGCGCGTACGGAACGACGATCGTGATGGTGCGGTCGGGAAAGGCTGCGTGCGCGACGCCGGCGAACACGGCGCAGGTCAGCACCAGCGATTTCAGGAGTTTGTTCATGGATGAATCTCTTATTCGAGCGACAGGTTGAGTTCGCGGGCGGTTCGGGTGGCGGCCTTGATCTCGCCATCGAGTTGCGCGGTGAAGGCGCCGCCGCAGGTGTTCTGCGTTTGCATGCCGAGGCCGCGCAGCTTTTCGGCGGTGGCCGGCGCGCGGGCGAAGTCGGCGGAGATCCGGGTCAGCTTCGCAACGATCTCGGGCGGCGTGTTGGCCGGCGCGAGCAGGCCGTACCAGGCGTCAGCCGAGTAACCCTTGACACCCGATTCCTCGAAGGTCGGCACGTCCGGCAGAAGCGGCGAACGCTGCGGCGAAGCGACCGCCAGCGCGTGCAGCTTGCCGCTATGCACCTGGGGCAGCACCGAGCCGAGCGTGGCGAAGGAACTGTCGACCTGGCCGCCCATGAGGTCGGTTACCGCCTGTGCGGCGCCCTTGTACGGAATGTGATTCATGCGGATGCCGGCGAGCCGGTTGAACTGCTCGCTCGCGAAGTGGCCGCCGCTGCCGCTGCCCGGCGTCGCGTAGGTTCGCTCGCCAGGCCTGGCACGCACGGCCTGCAGGAATTCGGACAGGGTTTTCACCGGCATCGACGGACCCACCACCAGCACCGTCGGGCTCACGGCCAGCGAGCACACCGGCGAGAAAGAGCGCAGCGCGTCGAACTTGACCCGGCTGCTGTAGAGCGCCGGAATCATCGTGTGGTTGAGCGCACCGAGCAGCAAGGTGTAGCCGTCGGCCGGCGCAGAAGCCACGGCCTCGGCGGCAAGGATGGTGTTGGCGCCGGGTTTGTTGTCGACCACCACTGGCTGGCCGAGCGAACGCGCGGCAAAGTCGCCGAAAGCCCGGGCCACGACATCGGTCGGGCCGCCGGCCGGAAATCCGACGACGAGCCGGATAGGCTTTGTCGGGTAGGGTGTTTGCGCGTGGGCGAAAGGCGCCATCGTGACGAAGCCGAGCAGGGCGGCGATGGTGCGGACGGTGGAATGCAGGTGTTGTCTCCTTCGATCGATCGGGCGCCGCGCGACTCCTCTGCGGGAGCCTCCTGCGGCGGGTGGCGGTTGGCGGGTGGACCGTCAGGCGACGGTCGAGGTCTCGACGCCTTCGATCACCAAGCGCACGTTGCGTGCGGCTGCGGTGCCCATGTTCACGTAAGCGTCGCTCGTGACGCCGCCAATGTGCGGGCTCAGGACGAAGCCCGGCTGGCCCCTGAACACATTGTCCGCAGCGAGCGGTTCGACGGCGAAGCTGTCGAGTCCGGCCGCGCGGACCTGGCCACCTTGAACGGCGGCCAGCAGCGCTGGCTCGTCGACCAGGCCGCCGCGCGCGGTGTTGACGACGATCAAGCCCTTCTTGCAGCGCGCGAGGCTGGCAGCGTTGATCAGGCCGCGGTTCTCTTCCGTCAGCGGGCAGTGCAGGGAAATCGCGTCGGCCTCGCGGAAAATGGTTTCCATGTCCACGACGCGGATGTAGTCGGGCACATTCTTCGCGAACGGGTCGAAGCCGATGACCTTCATGTCCATGGCGTCGCACATCTTGGCGAAACGCTGGCCGATCGCGCCCAGGCCGACAAGGCCGATGGTGCGGCCGCCGAGCTCGAGGCTCTTGTGGGTGGCCTTGTCCCAATGGCCGGCATGCATGCGTTCATTCAGTTGCGGGACCGACTTGGCACAGGCCAGCAGCAGCGCCAGCGCCTGCTCGGCCACGGCCGCCGCGTTCGCGCCGACCGCCGCGCGCACCGCGATGCCGCGTTCGGCGGCTGCAGCCTTGTCGATGGTGTCGGTGCCGCTGCCGTGCTTGGAAATCACCTTCAGCGACGGCGCCGCATCCATCGCGGCCGCGTTGACGCCGCTGTAACGCACGATGACAGCGACCGGGTCGAGCTCGCGGCACAGCGCCGCGATGTCGTCGAATGAAGGCGTCTTGCCTGCATAGGCGACTTCGTAGCCGTCGAGCAGCGCCAGCGCCTGAGGCGCGAGGTCGGCGCCGGTGACCAGCACGACAGGTTTCGTGAAAGCGGATCCGGGAAGGGCGCTCACAGCGACTCGCCTTCCTTCAGGACGCCGGCCGCGCGCAGGGCGGCGGGCAGCCATTTGCTGGCGGTGTCACCGCGCCCGATGGCTTCGAGGCGAGCGGCCTCGTCGGCCACCTTCTTCACCGCCAGGTCCATCATGCCGGGCGCCTTCTCGCGCTCGATCACCGTCACGCCGTCGGCGTCGCCAACGACCAGGTCGCCTGGGTTCACGGTGATGCCGCCGGCACAGATCGGGTGGTTGAGGCGGCCGGGCACGTATTTGGTGGGGCCGGCGGGATTGAAGCCGGCGCTGAATACCGGGAAGTCAAGGTCGAGGATTTCCAGCTTGTCGCGAATGGCGCCGTCAACGATCACGCCGGCCAGCCCGCGCTTCTTGCAGGCGCTGAGCATCAGCGTGCCCATCAGCGCGGCGGTCTGGTCACCCTTTCCGTCGATGACGAGCACATCGCCCGGCTGGGCCAGGGCGATGGCGGCGTGGATCATAAGGTTGTCGCCCGGGCGCACTTCGACGGTGAACGCAGGGCCGGCGACGATCATCTTGTGGTCGACCGGGGAAACGCGCGCATGCATGGTGCCGCGGCGGCCGGCCACGTCGGCCAGGATGGCGGCCTGGAAGGTCTTCGCCTTGGCGACGACTTCTGGGGAGACGCGATCGAAGTCGCGGATGATTTCTGGGAGCTGGCTCATGGGAGGGTCCTGTGGGAATCGATTGAAAACGGTCGAAATGGGGGAAGTCAGATGGCCTTCAGTCGATCGTCGCGCCCGATTCCTTGACGATCTTTCCCCAGCGCGGGATGTCGGACTTGAGCAGCGCCGCGAAGGCTTCGGGCGTGCCGCCCATCACCTCGCCGCCGTCGGACTTCAGCTTGGCCGCCGCATCCGCGTTCTGCAGGACCTTGTTGATTTCGACGTTCAGCGTCTTGACGACTTCCGCGGGCGTGCCGTCCGGCGCGAGGATGCCGAACCACGAGACCGCTTCGGAATTCCTGTAGCCCGATTCGGCCAATGTCGGCGTGTCCGGCAACTGCTCGGAGCGCTTGGTCGAAGTCACGGCCAGCGCGCGGATCTTCTTGTTGCGGATCTGGCCGATGAGAGTGGGCATCGACGATGCGTAGATGTCGATCTGGCCGCTGACCAGGTCGGTCAATGCCTGCGATGCGCCCTTGTAGGGAATGTGCTGCAGCTTGATGCCTGCCGATTTCTGCGCGATCTCGCTCGACAGATGGGCCACGGTGCCGTTGCCCGAATAGCCCAGCGTGATCTTTCCGGGATTTTTCTTAGACGCTGCCACGACGTCGGCGAAGGTCTTGTACGGGGAGGTTTCGGACACGGCAAAGACGATCGGCGAATTGCTCACAAGCACGACCGGCGTCAGGTCCTTCAGCGGGTCGTAGGGGAGTTTCGAGTACAGCGACGGATTGATGGCCAGGTTGCTGGTCTGGCCCATCACCAGCGTGTAGCCGTCGGCCGGCGCTTACGCGACCTGGTCGACGCCGAGGTTGCCGCCGGCGCCGGGACGGTTGTCGATGACGATCGTCCACTTCAGCGTCTCGGTGAGCTTCTGCGCCACGGTGCGGGCGATCAGGTCGGTGCCGCCGCCGGGTGGGAACGGAACGACCAGACGGATGGGTTTGGTCGGGTAGCTGCCCTGTGCAAAAGCGAGAGGCGAGGCAAAAGCGCCGACCGTGAGTGCGGCGGCTGCAGTGACAAAAAGGGCGGCACGGCGGCCAAGGGGTTTGCGAACGGTCATTCGTCGTGTCTCCGGTACAAGTGGTTGGCTGTCGATGTGCAGCCGTGCCGGGACTTTAAATTCGCGTTTCAATCCATACAATACAGTTTCGACTGTCGAAATACGGACCAATATGCGAAACGCTTTCAAGGGCAAACCCGAAGGCACGGAAGACCGACCGCCGGTGCCCGAGCCGAGCACCGGCAGCGTGACGGCGGTGTCCCGCGCCATGGAATTGCTGGAGGCATTCGCGCTGGGCGAAGCACAACTCAGTCTTGCGGAACTGAGCCGACGTTGTGGCCTGCACAAGACCACAGTGCTGCGCATCGCCCGCACGCTGGCGATGCATGGCTACCTTGTCCAGCGTGAGGACGGTCAATGGCGCCTGGGCCCGGCATCGGGCTGGTTGGGGGCTCGGTATCAGTCCGCCTTTGACATGCAGAACGTGCTCGAACCGATGTTGCGCGACCTGACCCGGCTGACGGGCGAAAGCGCGGCTTTTTACGTTAGGGAAGGCGACTTCCGCACCTGCCTCGTGCGCGTGGAAGGCCCGCACCCGCTGCGCCACCATGCGCGCATGGGCGAGGCGCTGCCACTGGACCGCGGTTCGCCCGGCCGGGTCATCCTGGCTTTCTCGGGGGAGGCCGGCGAGATCTACGAAACCATCCGCGCGCGCGGCTACCACCTCTCCATTGGGGAGCGAGAGAAGGGCGTGGCGACGGTATCGGCACCCGTGTTCGGGCTCAACTGGCGGCTTCTGGGCTCGGTGTGCATCTCGGGTCCGGCATCGCGCCTGTCCGAGGAGCAACTCACCGCGATGGCGCAGGACGTGATGAGTTCGGCCAACCAGCTGTCGTACAGCCTCGCCGGAGCGGCCTCGACGAACACGCCCTCGTTCATCAGCACCTGGCACCCGTAAACGCTTGAAGTGCCACGAGCGCCGGTGGGTCGGACATCACCACCGAGGTGGCGGACTCGTGCTGGCGCGAGTCCAGGCCGCCGACTTTTCGCTCCGTCCTTAACGGAGCTTGCGCTCACTTGGCCGAATCCGCGCCAAACGTCTCACGACACGTCTGCGGCGCCTCTTCCACGACTTCCTGATCGTGTTCGGCCCGGGCTGAATTGCCGATTCAACGACGCGAGCCGTGCCGCGCCCTGCCGCCGTCGAAAGCGCTGAGAAAACTTCTCAATTACGCGAACTGTTGTTGGATTGCGTTAATACAAATCTATTCTTAATAGTACTAAATAGGCACGCAAATCAGTTGTCGCAGAAAAAGTTTTAAAAAGATCCGCAATGTTTATTGCTCTGAAAATTGATTGGGCTCAGAATCGGCTTGTCAATAGGAGGAGTTCGCTAATGACTGTAATAAGAAGTTATTCGTTAGTTGCTCTGCATGTAACGAATTTGGATTCAGGTATCCAAGACTGTCATTTGGCTGTCATGGAAATATCGAAAAGGGCGTCTGCAGTCGCATAGACGTCCTCTGTATCACGGGGCTGCGTCAGGGTCCACCTGACCGCGCTTTCCCCGCGTTTCTCCCCTCAAGTCCGGCCTGGAAGCCGGGCTTTATGTAAACGGCTTGGATCAGCTGGTGGCTGCGCCCTGCGCGTAATTTTTTTAAAAACTTTTACTTGGTGAGATTTCCTGTGTCAAAAGTATTAATTAGCTCTGGCCTTGGTGCTTTGATTGCAATGGTTATTGGCGTGCCAATTGAGGCTGTTGCACAAACAAAAGAATTAACCGGGCAAAGCGGATCTTTCACGCTGGCCACCGCCACAACGGTGAGTTATGGCGCCAACGGTGCTTTCAATAGCAAGACGCTCGCAGCAGGAACTTATGTTTGCGGCGACCAATTGTTTGGCGACCCGGCGCGCGGTATTCCTAAATCTTGTTATGTACCCGAAACGGTGAGCCCGGCTGCAAGCGCGACGGCCCCGGCCGCGACGACGACAAGCTCCACCTCGACGGTCATGACGCTGCTGACGGGCCAGAGCGGTTCCTTCAAGCTGACGTCGACTTCGGCCGTTGCATACGGTTCCGGCGTTTTGATGACCACGAAGTCGCTCGCAAGTGGTACGTACACCTGTGGCGACCAGCTTTTCGGAGACCCCGCTCCGGGCAAGCCGAAGGCCTGCTACTCGACCAGCCCCGCCACCGCCACCGTGACGGCACCCGTGGCGAAGCCCACGACTTCGGTGACGACGACGGCCCAGCTTTCGATGATGACCGGCCAAACCGGTACTTTCACCCTGACTTCGGCGGCGAACATCGTTTACGGCACCGGCACGAAACTGGTCGAGAAGCTGCTCGCTGCCGGTACCTATACCTGTGGCGATCAGCTCTTCGGCGATCCGGCACCGGGTGTCAACAAGCAGTGCTACTTCTCGACGACCGCAGTGGCTGCGCCCGCTGTGACCGTACCTGTCGTCACCGCACCGGTCGTGCCGAAACCGGTTGTCGACACATCCGCCAATGTGCTGGCTGTTGCTGGCGACGTGATGGTCAACGGTGCCGTCTCCAACGCCGAATACCAGGCCATGGCGCAGAAGATGGGCACCGATGCGGCCATCGCCTATCGCTACGGTCCGTCGTCGGCCGACTACGGCACCTCGACGCAGAGCGGCCTGCCG
The DNA here is from genome assembly GCA_028292145.1 of Variovorax sp. Taxonomy (GTDB): domain Bacteria; phylum Pseudomonadota; class Gammaproteobacteria; order Burkholderiales; family Burkholderiaceae_C; genus Variovorax. Next base: position 230 of record JAQGMX010000167.1, on the reverse strand, counting down.
AGCTATGCCAAGCGGACGAGCCAGCCGATGAACATGGTGTCGATCCAGAATCCCAATGGGCAGGGCAATCGCGGCTGTGGCTGGACCAGTTGGTGCGGGAACTGGCAGGTCGGCGGCGGTCTCGAGTACAACCCGGGCGACTACAGCTCCAGCATCCTGAATTTCGCCTACGTCGCCGATGCCGCCCCGGAAAGCAGCTTCTACCCCAAGTCCTATGCCGCAGGCGTGGG
>JAQGMX010000152.1 GCA_028292145.1 Variovorax sp. | reverse complement strand
CGACAGCACCGGTTATTGGGTCATCACGCCGACAGCGCCACTGGCAGACGGCCTGCACAACCTGACGGCCACGGTCACCACCGCCAAGGCCTCAGAAAGCGCGGCGACAGCAGCGTTCACGCTGACCGTCGACACGACGCGGCCGATCCAGCCGGTCATCGTGTCGTCCACCGACGACGTTGGCCTGCACAAGGGGCTGATCGCCAACGGCGGTCCGTCGGACGACAGCACACCGACGCTCAGGGGGACGGCAGAACCTCTCAGTACCGTCACCCTCTACGACGGCGCCGTGAAGATAGGCACCACTGCGACCGATGCGGCCGGCAACTGGGTCTTCACCCCTGCCTCGCCGTTCAACGACGGCACCCATCCGATCACCGTGACGGCCACCGATGTGGCCGGCAACGTGTCGCTGCCATCGGCGACCTGGAACGAGCTGGTCGACACCACCCTGCCTGTCGCGCCGGTCATCGTGACCGTGAACGACAACGTCGGCATCTACACCGGCGACCTGACCAGCGGCACCCCGAGCGACGACAACACGCCGACGCTCACCGGTACGGCGGAGGCACTCAGCACCGTCACCATCAAGGACAACGGCACGGCGATCGCCACCGTCCTGGCCAATGCCGCGGGCATCTGGACGTTCACGCCCACCAACGCGAACAAACTGCTGGACGGCACACATCCGCTGACCGTGACTTCCACCGATGCGGCCGGCAACGAGAGCCAGCCTGCTTCGTTCCTGAGCGTGATCGACACATCGCCGCCACCGACGCCCTTCATCGACTTCAGCAACGACAACGTCGCGCTCTACTTGGGCGACTTGCCAAGCAACACTCCGACCAACGACACCACGCCGCGGATGTCGGGCAGGGCCGAACCGTTGAGCAAGGTCGAACTGTTCGATGGGCTGACCATCGTCGCCAGCACCATGGCGGACGCCGCGGGCAACTGGGTCATCACGCCGCCGGCATTGACGGCTCAGGGCGCGCACCCGATGACCGTGACGGCAACCGATGCAGCGGGCAATATTTCGGTGCATTCGGACATATGGGTCGAGCTGATCGACACCGTAAAGCCAAATCCACCGGTGATCGTGAGTTCGGGCGACGACGTCAACTTCTACCTCGGCAATATCCCGAGTGGCGTGCCGACCAATGACGCCACGCCGCTGATCAAGGGAACGTCGGAAGCCAATGCGTTGATCAATCTGTTCGACAACGGTGTATTGACGGGCACCACCTTGGCGAATGCGCTGGGTGACTGGAGCTATACGCCGACGTTGGGGAGCCAGGGCTCGCATGCGACGACTGCGACGGCCACCGATGCGGCCGGCAATACGTCGCCCCCGTCTGCGATCTGGACGGTGAATCTGGACACCATTGCGCCGCTTGCAGGCTCGTTCGGCATAGGCGCAAGCAACGATAACTTTGGCATCTATCAAGGAAATATCGGAGCAGGTGTTCCAACCAACGACGACACACCTTTGATGTCGGGTACAGCGGAAGCGGGTAGTTTGATCAGCCTTTACGATGCCGGCGTATTAAAGGGCACCGCGACTGCCGATGCGTTGGGCAATTGGAATTTCGAGCCGACGCTGACTTCCACATTGGCGGGTCAAGGTGTCCATGCGATAACCATTACAACAACCGATGTAGCGGGTAATGTTTCGGTGAGTTCGCCGGCCTGGAACATTCAACTGGACACAATTGCGCCGGCCTTCAGCAGCAATCCCGCGACGGCAGTGAATGAAAGAACAGGCGCGGGGACGGTGATCTATACCGCGGCGGCAACTGACGTTTCAGGCATTACCTACGCCATCGTGCCGGGTGTTGATTCGGGACTTTTCTCGATCAATTCCACGACAGGTCAGGTGACGATGAATTTCACGCCTGACTATGAGGCGCCGGGTGATGTGGGTGGAAATAATGTCTACGACTATGTTGTCAAAGCGACAGATTCAGCCGGAAATGTGACAACCCAGAATGCGTCGCTTTCTGTGATCGACATCCTCGATTTGCCGCCTAACATATATCCAATCTCTACGGGTTCTGGGAGCACACCAATTCCGGTGGGGCGTGTTATGGGGCAATATGCGTCAAATGTGCCAGTTTCCTGGTCCCTCGCTGGACCTGATGCCGGTCGATTTTCAATTGACTCTTCTGGCGTCATTCGTACGACAACTTCGTATTCGAACTCTACTCCCCGCGCGACTTATAACTTCGACGTCGTCGCGGTTGATGCCTTTGGTCAGGTCACGTCGGAGCATGCGAGCCTTACTATCGGGCCCGTTGCATTTGACTTAAATGGCGATAACGGTCTCGACTATAGTCATGCGCTAATAGATTTGAGAGGTGATGGAAATAAAAGTGATGTGTCTTGGGTCGGCAAAGAAGATGGTGTTTTGGTATGGGACAAATACCATGACGGCCAAGTGCACGACAGCAGCCAATACGCATTCGCCCAATACGTCTCAGGCGCAAAGACCGACTTGGAAGGCCTGAAAGCGTTCGACACCAACGGCAATGGCAAGCTGGACAGCGGCGATGCGCTTTGGAAGGAAATGAATGTCTGGCAAGACCTGAACGGCAATGGCGTCAGCGATGCAGGTGAAGTGAAAACCTTGGCAGCGTGGGGCATCACATCGATAGGGCTGACATCCGACGGTGTCGTTTCCAACCCAGCCGCCGGTGTTCAGGAAGCCGGCAAGACGTCTGCAACCTTGGAGAACGGAACCCAGATGGTCGTTGCCGACGCCGCGTTCACGGCGACCTACCATCCTGGCGATAACGGAGATGCAGTCGCCCAGCCTTACTTCATCGACATGAACCACGACGGCCAGATCACCTACGACAAGGCCCTCATCGACGTCAGCGGCACGGGCTACAAGGAACTCATCGCCTGGGCAGGCAAGGGCGACGGCGTTCTGGTCTGGGACAAATACCAGGATGGCCTGGTTCACGATAGCAGCCAGTATTCCTTCGGCTCGCTGAAGATCTTCGACACCAACGGCGACAGCAAGCTGGACAGCCATGACGTGTTGTGGAGTCAGCTGTCCGTCTGGCAGGACGCCAACGGCGACGGCGTGAGCGAAGCGGGCGAAGTCAAGACGCTGGCGCAGTTGGGCATCCAGTCCATCGGCCTGACCTCCGACGGCGTGGTGACCACACCGGCCGAAGGCGTGAAGGAACTGGGCAAGAGCGCGGCGGTAATGGAAGACGGCAGCGCGATGACCATCGCGCAGGCAGCGGTCAGCCATGTCACGACCGATATGCTGCATCCGCTGAGCTATCTGGATCAGACCTACGCCGTGATCTGACGAGCGACTGACCGAGCAAGCCAATCGACGGACCGCCTCACCTTCACGGGTGAGGCGGTCTTGTCATTTGTAGCTGCGGGCGTCCTCGATCACCTTGCCGTCGTTCGGCAGCGTTCCCGCCGCTACGCACACGACGGTGCAACGCAGCTTCGTGATCTCGCGGACCGCGTCGGCCATCCGCTGCGCCAGCGCATCGTCTTCTGATGCCTCGATGCGCAGCGTCATGCGGTCGTCGGCCATCTCGCCTTCGACCACCAGACGCGCGCGCGTCACTTCCGGAAAACGCCGCATCGCCGCAGCCACCTGGCCCGGGTGCACAAACATGCCGCGCACCTTGGTCGTCTGGTCCGCGCGGCCGAGCCAGCCGCGAATGCGGGTGTTGGTGCGGCCGGTCGGACAGGGGCCGGGCAGCACGGCCGAGAGATCGCCGGTGCCGAAACGCACCAGCGGATAGTCGCGATTGAAGGTAGTGACGACGACTTCGCCGACTTCGCCGTCGGGCAGCACGTCGCCGGTCCCCGGTCGCACGATTTCCAGCAGCACGCCTTCGTCGAGCACCAGCCCCTCGCGCGCCTCGGTTTCATAGGCGATCAGGCCCAGGTCGGCGGTCGCGTAGCACTGCATGCCGGCGATGCCGCGCTCGGCCAGCCAGTCGCGCAGGCTCGGCGGAAAGGCTTCGCCCGAGAGCAGCGCCTTGCGCAGGCTGGGCAGCGCGATGCCTGCGGCAGCGGCTTTTTCTAGGATGATCCGCAGGAAGCTCGGCGTGCCCATGTAGCCGGCGGGCTGGAGGTCGATCATGGCTTCGAGCTGCTGCTCGGTCTGCCCGGTGCCGCCGGGGAACACGGTGCAACCCAGCGCATGCGCACCGCTTTCCATGATCGCGCCGGCCGGCGTGAGGTGGTAGCTGAAGCCGTTGTGGATCAGTTCGCCGGTGCGAAAACCCGCGGCATGCAGCGCGCGGGCGGTGCGCCAGTGGTCGCGGTCGGCGCCTTCGGGTTCGTAGATGGTCCCCGGACTCGCGAACACACGCGGCATCGCCGGCCCGCGCACGATCGCGCTGAAGCCGCCGAACGGATCGCTCGTACGCAGACGCTTCTGGCGTTCCAGCAATTCCGACTTGCGCGTAACCGGCAAGGCCGCGAGCGCCTCGCGCGTGACGACGGCCGCGCAGTCCACGCCGGCAAGGATCTCGCCGAAAGCCGGCGCATGACGCTGTGCGTGCAGCAATTGCGCAGGCAACGCGGCCAGAAGTTCGCGCTCACGCAGGTCCGGGTCGCGCGTTTCGAGCGCATCGTAGAAATCAGTCATTCGATCTGTCCGTTCAAGCCAGCCAGCGTTTGCGGCGCTTGTAGCTTTTGACGTCCTTGAAGCTTTTGCGGTCGGCGCCACCGACGCCGAGGTAGAACTCCTTCACGTCCTCGTTCTCGCGCAGGCTTTTGGCTTCGCCGTCCATCACGATGCGGCCGTTTTCGAGGATGTAGCCGTAGTCGGCGAAGCGCAACGCCATGTTGGTGTTCTGCTCGGCGAGCAGGAAGGTGACGCGCTCCTTCTCGTTGAGGTCCTTCACGATCGCGAAGACTTCCTCGACGATCTGCGGCGCAAGGCCCATCGACGGTTCGTCCAGCAGCACCATCGTCGGGTTCGCCATCAGCGCGCGGCCGATGGCGCACATCTGCTGCTCGCCGCCCGACGTGTAGGCCGCCTGCGAACTGCGCCGCGTTTTGAGGCGCGGGAAGTAGGCGTAAACCTTCTCCAGCGTCTGCGCAATGGCTGCCTTGCCGTCGGTGCGGGTGTAGGCGCCGGTCATGAGGTTGTCCTCGATGGTCAGATGCGCGAAGCAGTGCCGGCCTTCCATCACCTGGATCAGCCCGCGCCGCACCAGTTCGGCTGGCGACAGCGCCTCGATGCGCTCGCCGCGCAGCTCGATCGTGCCCTTGGTCACCGCGCCGCGCTCGCCCGCGAGCAGGTTCGACACCGCGCGCAGCGTCGTCGTCTTGCCCGCGCCGTTGCCGCCGAGCAACGCCACGATTCCGCCCTCGGGCACCTTCAGCGAAACGCCCTTGAGCACCAGGATCACGTGGTTGTAGATGACCTCGATGCCGTTGACTTCGAGGAGGGTTTGGGCGTTGGCGTCGCTCATGGTGCTCCGGCGTTTCAGCAGGCCCGCGCTTTGACGTTCTTGTCCTTGGCGTACTTCGCCGAGTACTCTTTCACCAGCGGATCGATGAATTTCTTGTCCGACTGATACCAGTCCGACTTGATCTCCCACTTGCCGCCGTCCCACTGCACGATGCGCGCCCAGTCGTCGCCCATGTGGTTGCTGCAGGAGGTCTTCACCGGCCGCATGATTTCGCCGAAGCCCAGTGCCTTGAGCTTGTCCGCCGTCAGGTCGAGGTTCTCGAAGCCCCAGCGCACCTGTTCCGGCGTCAGCGACTTGCCCCTGCCGTACTTTTCCTGCGCGGCGCGGATCGCTTCCACCTGCAGCATCGAGATCATCATGCCGCGCGTGTGCGCCAGCGAGCCGATGCCGCCGGCCGCGCCGGTCCCCTGGCCCTTGTCGTAGACGAACTTCTTCAGTTCGTCCTGCACCTTGTCCTTGGCCGCGCTGTTGTGGATGGTGATCGCGTTGTAGCCCTTGGCGCCGGCACCGATATCCTTCACGTCATGGTCCGAGCCGGCCCACCAGATCGCGTAGATCTTCTCGCGCGGGTAGCCGCTGGCCTGCGCCTCGCGGATGCCGGCCGGCGTCATCACGCCGGCCGACCAGAACAGCACGTAGTCGGGCTTCTGCTGGCGGATCTGCAGCCAGGTGGATTTCTGCTCGACGCCCGGCGGCGTGATCGGGAACAGCGACAACTCGAAGCCGTCGGCCGCCGCGCGTTTCTGCAGCAGCGGAATCGGCTCCTTGCCGTAAGGCGAATCGTGATAGACCAGCGCGATCTTCTTGCCCTTCAGGCTGCCCTTTTCCTTCTTCGTGATGTCCTGGATCATCACGTCGGCGGCGGTCC
>JAQGMX010000108.1 GCA_028292145.1 Variovorax sp. | reverse complement strand
CTGCGCCGCAGCGGACCACGCAACCTGCGCAACCACCGCAAGCTGGTGATCGCGGACGACCATCGCCTCTGGTCGGGCGGCAGGAACCTGGCGGGCGAGTACTTCACAGGCAGCGACGTCATACCGGTTCCGTGGCGGGATCTTTCCTTCGACCTCGAAGGCGGCGTCGCGCTGGCCGCAGCGAAGCAGTTCGATCACGACTGGATTTCCGTGCGCCAGGGCCCGCCGCGGCTGATCGCGCCGGACACCAGCATTCCTGCGGCGCGCGATCTGGACGTCGCCGAGGAAACGCGCTTCGCCCAGTTCCTGCCGAGTGGCCCCGACCAGACGGAAGACACGGCGCATGCGTTGCTGATCGACGCCTGCTTTCGCGCCGAGCAGCGCGTGCTGGCGATCACGCCTTATTTCGTGCCCGACGACAGCCTGCGCGATGCGCTGCGCCTTGCAGCGCGGCGCGGCGTGCAGGTGACGATCGCGATTCCCGCGCGCTCGAACCATGCGCTGACCGATTTCGTCCGCGCCCGCGCCATGCGCGACCTGGCCGATGCCGGTGTCACGTTCCGGATGCTGCCGTTCATGGCGCATGCAAAAGCCGTCGTCGTCGACGAGACGCTGGCGATGTGCGGATCGATCAACCTCGACCAGCGCAGCCTGCTGCTGAACCACGAGGCAGCCGTCGTTTTCTACGGGCGGCGCGATATCGACTGGATCGCGCAGTGGATCGACACCACCGCTGCGGCTGGAGAGCCTTTCAGGACGCGGCGGCCGGGGCTGCTGAGGGACCTGGGCGAGGGGTTGCTTTTGACGATTGCGTTTCAGCTCTAAGACCGGCCTCACCCGTTGTTCGTATAACTCGCGTTCCCAAGCCCCGTCCCGATCGTCAGCACGCCCCAATACTTCACGTCCCGCATGAACGGGACTTCGCTCAGGCCCTGGACGACGGCGTCGTTGTGCATTCGAACCATCACGGGCTGCTTGTCGATCAGCGGCAGCTTCTTGCTCAATGCGCTCGGCAGGTGAAACGTGTCGCTTTCCCAGTCGCCCGGCAAATTCTGGGTGCCGCTGGCGATGGAGCCATCTTTTCGGATCTGGCCGGGACAGGCAATGCCGATGAACGGCGCGAGCCGCAAACCCTCTCTTTTGCAATGGGCGATCAACTCTTCCAGCATCTCGGCAAGCTTGTCGATCAATCCGCTGCGGCTCGGCTTGTCGTCGGCATGACGCCACTTCTGGCGCTCGATCACCTTGGCTTTCGAGAAATCCTTCGCTCGCTTGGCCCGCATCTTCACGATGCCGCATCGCAGATTGGTTCCGCCGATATCGACCGCCAGGATCGCATCGTGGTGCTTGAGCATGGCGGGCGGCGCCAGATGCACCCAGCCCAGCAGGCCGCCGTCGTCGACCTCATGCGACAGGCGCGCCAGCGGAACCTTCACCTTCAGATCGAGCAGCATGGCCGACGCCTGCAGAATCGCGCGCTCGCCGACATCGCTCTCCGGAAATCCGCCGCCGATCACGATGCGCTCCACCTTCCGCCACGACGGCTCCTTCAGGAAGCGCCGCACGACATAGGCGAGGTTCTCGGCGAATTCCTCGATCACGCCGTGCAGCAGGTCCGCGCCTTCGGATGCCTTGTCGTGCGCCAGCAGACGGTCGAGTTCGGTCTTGGAAAGTTCGCGCGAATGCACCTTGGGAAACGGGTCGGAACCTTTTTCGCGACGACGCACGCGCCATTCTTCGAGCAGTTCACGGAAAGCGGTCTGGCTCGCCCTGTCCCCTGCGAAACCGTCCTTGTCGCGCACCATGAGGCTGTAGCCATTGACCAGGACCGAAGGAAGCTCGCGCGCACCGTGGGCCTCTTCGAGCGTGAACAGTTCGGGGCCGTCGCTCTTGCGACTCTTTTTCTTGCTCGTCTTTTCGGGCTTGCCTGAAGTCTTTGCCATGGCCTCTTTCGATGTGGTTGCGCTTGGGGCGCAAAGCGCAATCCTCGGCAGTACTGCGAACGAAGTCGATCGGTCCGTCCCACGACGGCCTGTAGGAAACAGGCGTGAGTCTTCGGGCCGACGCAGCCTGCGACATAAACTTTCCTCATGCACACGCCCTCCACGATCCTGTCGAGCCGCATCCTGGCCGCCCTGCTGATGCTGGTCGCGATGTTTGCGACAACCGCAGCGCAAGCGCAGCAGGCCGCGGCGCCGTCCGGCGAGGTCCGTATCGGTTCCAAGCGCTTCACCGAGTCGTACATCCTGGCCGAAGTGATGGCGCAGACGGCAGCGCCGCATCTGCAGAAGCCGCCGGTCGTGCGACAAGGTTTGGGCAACACGGCAATCGTCTACAGCGCGCTGCGTTCCGGCGACATCGATCTCTACGCCGAATACACCGGCACGATCGCGCTCGAGATTCTCAAGGGCGTCACGTCGCCGGATGGCGCGCCGATGACCCGTGAAGCCATGAATGCGGCGCTCGCGTCGCTCGGGCTCGGCGTGGCGATTCCGCTGGGTTTCAACGACGGCTACGCACTCGCAATGCGCGTCGCGGATGCCGACAAGCTTCAGATCCGCACGCTGTCCGATCTGGCGCGCCACACAGAGCTCAAGCTTGGCCTTTCGAACGAATTCATCGGCCGCGGCGACGGCTGGCAGGGCTTGGCGGCACGCTACGGATTCACGCAGAAGCCGACCGGGCTCGATCACGGCCTGGCCTACGACGCCATCGCCGCCAAGCAGATCGACGTCATCGACATCTACACCACCGACGCGAAGATCGACCATCTCGGCCTGCGCGTGCTCGAAGACGATCGCGCCTATTTCCCACGCTACGACGCCGTCGTGCTCTACCGCCTCGACCTGCCGACTCGCCAGCCGCAGGCATGGGCCGCGCTGCGGAAGCTCGAAGGCCGCATCGACGAGCGCACCATGATCGCGATGAACGCGCGCGCCGAACTGCAGGGTGCTGCCTTCGACGTGATCGCGCGTGACTTCCTGGCCGGTGGGCAGGTGGCCGATGCGTCGCGCGGGTTCACGGCCAAGCTGTTCGGCGCCGACCTCGGGCGGCTGGCGCGACAGCATCTGTTTCTGGTGGCTGTATCGGTCGGGTTGGCGGTGCTGATCGGTGTGCCGATCGCGGTGCTGGTGTTTGCGCATGCACGCACCAGCGCCGTCGTGCTGGGCATCGCGGGCCTGATGCAGACGGTGCCGTCGCTGGCGCTGTTGGCGGTACTGATCTCATGGCTCGGCGCCATCGGCACGCTGCCGGCGCTGATCGCGCTGACGCTCTATGCGCTGTTGCCGATCATGCGCAACACCGTCACCGGACTGGCCGAGGTGCCGTCCGGCGTGCGTCAGGCCGGCACCGCGCTGGGCATGACGTCGGCACAGAATCTGCGCCATGTGCTGCTACCGCTGGCGCTGCCGACATTGCTGGCCGGCGTGAGAACGGCAACCGCCATCGCCATCGGCACCGCGACGATCGCCGCCTTCATCGGCGCCGGCGGATTCGGCGAACGCATCGTGACCGGGCTGGCCCTGAATGACCGCCAGTTATTGCTCGCCGGCGCCCTGCCCGCCGCGGCTTTGGCGCTGGCCAGCGAACTGGTGTTCGAGCTGATCGCGCGCGTCATGACGCGCAGGACAAGCCCGAAGCCAGGCTAGGCTAGCGTGTAGGCCGTCTTTACCACCGTGAAGAACTCCTGCGCGTACTTGCCCTGCTCGCGCGGACCATAGCTCGATCCCTTGCGGCCGCCGAACGGCACGTGATAGTCCACGCCCGCTGTCGGCAGGTTGACCATCACCATGCCGGCCTGGCTGTGGCGCTTGAAGTGCGTCGCGTACTTGAGGCTGGTGGTGGCGATGCCGGCCGAGAGACCGAAGTCGGTGTCGTTGGCGGTCGCCAGGGCTTCTTCGTAGTCCTTCACGCGGATCACGCTGGCCACCGGGCCGAAGATCTCTTCGCGGTTGATGCGCATCGAAGCGGTCGATTCGCTGAACAGCGCCGGCGCCATGTAGAAGCCTTCGGTATCGAGCTTCAGGCGCTGGCCGCCGGCTGCGAGCGTGGCGCCTTCGTTGCGGCCGATGTCGATGTAGCTCAGATCCTGGTCGAGCTGGCTCTGGCTGGAAACCGGGCCCACGTCGGTGCCGGCGGTCAGCGCATCGCCGACCTTGATCTTCGCCATGCGCGCCTGGATCGCCTCGATGTACTTCGGATAGATGCCGGCGGTGACGATGAAGCGACTCGATGCCGTGCAGCGCTGGCCGGTGGCATAGAACGCGCTCTGCACGCTGAGCTCGACGGCTTGCGCCAGATCGGCATCGTCCAGCACGACCTGCGGATTCTTGCCGCCCATCTCCAGCTGGACCTTCTTGTGATTGGTCGCGCACTGCACCGCGATACGGCTACCGACGCCGACCGAGCCGGTGAAGCTGATCGCATGGATGCCCGGATGGTTGACCAGCGCATCGCCGATCACGCTGCCGCGACCCATCACCAAGTTGAACACGCCGGCCGGAATGCCCGAGCGGCTGATGATCTCGGCCAGCGCCCACGCGCTGCCCGGCACCAGGTCGGCTGGCTTGAGCACCACGCAGTTGCCGAAAGCCAGCGCGGGCGCGATCTTCCAGGCCGGAATCGCGATCGGAAAGTTCCACGGCGTGATCAGGCCGACGACACCGACCGGCTCGCGCGTGATCTCGACGCCGATGTTCGGGCGCACCGACGGAATCGTCTCGCCCGACAGCCGCAGACATTCACCGGCGAAGAACTTGAAGATCTGGCCGGCGCGCATGACTTCGCCGATGCCTTCGGGCTTGGTCTTGCCTTCTTCGCGGGCCAGCAACGTGCCGAGCTCTTCCTTGCGGGCCAGGATCTCGTTGCCGATCTTGTCGAGGGCGTCCGAGCGCATCTGGATGCCGCTGGTCGACCAAGCCGGGAAAGCAGCCGTTGCCGCAGCCACGGCCGCATCGACGTGGCTGGTGTCGCCCTGCGTGTATTCGGCGATCGTGTCGGCGAGATTGGACGGGTTCAGGTTCGGGCTGTAGCTGTTGCCCTTGGTCCATTCGCCGCCGATGAGGTTGTCGTGTTGCTGCATGTGTAGGAACCTTGATGTGGATGTTGATCAGACCGGCGGACGCACGGCCTGGCGGGCAAGCAGCTTCCATGTGCCGCCCTGTTGTTGCCAGACGCCAAGGATCTTGATGCTGACCTTGCCGGGCTTGCCCGAATCGTTGGTGTCGGCCGTCAGAGTGTGGCGCACGATGGCGACACCGTCGACGATGCGAATCGTCTGGTCGGTGATGACCAGCGTGACGAAGTCGGATTTGCCGTCCATCAGGTCGCTGATGAAGCTGGCCTTGGTGTCGACCTTGCCGCC
>JAQGMX010000098.1 GCA_028292145.1 Variovorax sp. | reverse complement strand
CAGCCGTTTCCGGCCGACCTGCAGAAAGCCATCGCCGAGGCCTTTGCCACGCTGAGCGCCGGCAACCCGCAAGCCAGCTTTGCAGTCCGCTCGTCGGCCACGGCCGAAGATTTGCCCGACGCCTCGTTCGCCGGCCAGCAGGAAACCTTCCTCAATGTGGTCGGCATCGAAGACGTGCTGCACAAGATGAAGGAAGTTTTCGCCTCCCTCTACAACGACCGCGCGATCAGCTACCGGGTGCACAAGGGCTTCGAGCACGACATCGTCGCGCTGTCGGCCGGCGTGCAGCGCATGGTCCGTTCCGACCTCGGCGCCGCCGGCGTGATGTTCACCATCGACACCGAATCGGGCTTCGAAGACGTGGTTTTCATCACGTCGAGCTACGGCCTGGGTGAGACGGTGGTGCAGGGTGCCGTCAATCCCGACGAGTTCTACGTTCACAAGCCGATGCTGCGCGCCGGCAACCGCGCCGTGATCCGCCGCAACCTGGGTTCCAAGCTGATCCAGATGGAATTCGCGACGCCGGAAGAAAAGGCCGCCAGCGGCAAGCTGGTGAAGACGACCGACGTGCCGACCGAACAGCGCAACCGCTATTCGCTGTCTGACGAAGACGTCGAGCTGCTGGCCAAATACGCGCTGGTGATCGAAGAGCATTACGGCCGTCCGATGGACATCGAGTGGGGCAAGGACGGCACAGACGGTCACCTCTACATCCTGCAGGCGCGTCCCGAAACCGTGAAGAGCCAGCAGAAGGGCAAGGCCGAGCAGCGCTACAAGCTGCTGGGCCGTGGTCCGGTGCTGGCCGAAGGCCGCGCGATCGGCCAGAAGATCGGCACCGGCCCGGTTCGCCTGGTCTACAACATCAGCGAAATGGACAAGGTCCAGGCGGGCGATGTGCTGGTGACCGACATGACCGACCCGAACTGGGAGCCGGTGATGAAGCGCGCTGCCGCCATCGTGACGAACCGCGGCGGGCGCACCTGCCACGCGGCCATCATCGCGCGCGAACTGGGCATCCCGGCCGTCGTCGGCTGCGGCGATGCGACCGACCTGCTGAAGGAAGGCACGCTCGTGACCGTGAGCTGCGCCGAGGGCGACACCGGCTTCATCTACGACGGCCTGCTCGAGACCGAAGTAACGGAAGTCGAACGCGGCGAAATGCCGCCGGTCGACCTCAAGATCATGATGAACGTCGGCAACCCGCAGTTGGCTTTCGACTTCGCGCAGCTGCCGAACCACGGCGTCGGCCTGGCGCGGCTCGAATTCATCATCAACAACAACATCGGCGTCCATCCGAAGGCCATCCTCGACTACCCGAACGTCGATGCGGATCTGAAGAAAGCTGTCGAATCGGTGGCACGCGGGCATGCTTCGCCGCGCGCGTTCTACGTCGACAAGGTCGCCGAAGGCATCGCCACCATCGCTGCGGCTTTCTGGCCGAAGCCGGTGATCGTGCGCCTGTCGGATTTCAAGTCCAACGAATACCGCAAGCTGATCGGCGGCAGCCGCTACGAGCCGGAAGAAGAGAACCCGATGCTGGGCTTCCGCGGTGCCGCGCGCTACATCAGCGCCGAGTTCCGTGAGGCGTTCCTGATGGAATGCGAGGCGCTCAAGCGCGTGCGCAACGACATGGGCCTGACGAACGTTCAGATCATGGTGCCGTTCGTGCGTACGCTGAAGCAGGCGGAGCGCGTGACCGGTCTGCTGGCTGCCGAAGGCCTGAAGCGCGGCGAGAACGAACTCAAGATCATCATGATGTGCGAAGTGCCGAGCAACGCGATCCTCGCCGACGAGTTCCTCGAATTCTTCGACGGCTTCTCAATCGGTTCCAACGACCTGACGCAGCTCACCCTGGGTCTGGACCGCGATTCCGGCCTCGAACTGCTGGCTGCAGACTTCGACGAGCGCGATCCTGCGGTCAAGGCCATGCTGAGCCGTGCCATCACGGCCTGCAAGAGCAAGGGCAAGTACGTCGGCATCTGCGGCCAGGGCCCGAGCGACCATCCGGACTTCGCGCTGTGGCTGGCGGAGCAGGGCATCGAGTCGATCTCGCTGAACCCCGACAGCGTCATCGACACCTGGAAGCAGCTTTCGGCACGTTGAATAGGCAGTGAGCACGAACGGCCAGGGCTGCTCGTGTGCTTGGATAAATCTGCGCAATGCGCGGGTTTATCCGTATCAAGAAGACACAATTGCAACAAATTGCATTTTTGGTGTCCAATTTGATGATCCGGGCTTTTACGCCGGTGGAGATCACCATGATTCTTGTAAAGACGGAAGCCGGGCAGCAGGTGTTCAGAGACCGCTCGGTTCGACTGACGCCGCGCCAGCGCTCGGCCTTCATTCTTTTCGACGGCAGACGATCTACCGGCGAAATCCTGCGAGCTTGCGACGGCGTTGCTGACGCCGACATCGATGCGCTGGTCACGCTGGGTCTGCTGGATCGCGTGGGTTCGCCAAGCGAGACGGCCCCTCAGCTGCCTCGCGCTGATGCAACAGCCTCGGTCGCTGAGCGGCAGCAGCGCTACAAGGATGCCTATCCCGTGGCCGTGCGGCTTGCAGGCGCGCTTGGATTGCGCGGTTTCCGCCTGAATCTCGCCATCGAAGGCGCAACCTCATTCGAGCAGTTGCTGGCGCTCGCGCCGCGCATTCGCGCCGCGGTAGGAGACGAAAAAGCCACCGAACTCGATGCCGCTTTGGGCAGCTGATTACGCACTGCTATAATCGCAGGCTTTGCCTTGCCACACTGCGCCGACGCTGCGGGTGGCTTTTATCCCTTCTACGGAAGATCCATAAGGAGTGCCATGCGTCACTATGAAATCATTTTGCTGATCCATCCCGATCAGAGCGAGCAAGTTCCGGCCATGCTGGAGCGCTACAAGGGTCTGATCACGACCGGCGGCGGCAAGATCCACCGCGTCGAAGACTGGGGCCGTCGTCAGTTGGCCTATCAGATCAACAAGCTCAACAAGGCTCACTACCTGTGCGTCAACATCGAGGCTGAACAAGCCGTGATGGCCGAACTCGAACACGCGTTCAAGTTCAACGACGCCGTACTGCGCCACCTGACCGTCGTCAAGAAGAAGGCCGACACCGGTCCTTCGTCGATGATGAAGACGGTCGAGCGCGAAGAGGCCCGCAAGGTCCAGCAGGCCGAATACGCCGCAAACAACAACTGATGATGTGACGGGCACCTCGACCGCGAAGGCAGTCAACCAGCTTCTGCTGACTGCCACCGTCGTCGAACTCGGTGCCTTGCGTTTCACCCCTGCGGGCTTGCCCGCCCTGGACTTGAAGCTCGAACACGAGTCGATCGTCCAGGAGGCCGGAAAGCCAAGACAGGTGAAGGCGGTCGTGAAGGCCGTTGCGTTCGGCGCAGTCGCCGAACGACTCGCAAGGCAGGTGATGGGCAGTCTCTGGCATTTCCAGGGATTTCTCGCCACTTCCGGGACGGCGAAGCAGCCGGTGCTGCACATCCAGGATTTTCAGCAAGATTAATTTTCGAAGAGAGGTCCCTCCATGGCCACGTTCAAGAAATTCAACAAAGACAAGCGTCCGAAGCGCAACACCCAGTCGCTGCTGTTCAAGCGCAAGCGCTTCTGCCGCTTCACCGTCGCCGGCGTCGAAGAAATCGACTACAAGGACATCGACACCTTGCGCGATTTCATCAGCGAAAACGGCAAGATCATCCCGGCGCGCCTGACCGGCACGCGGGCGATCTATCAGCGCCAGCTGAACACCGCGATCAAGCGTGCGCGCTTCCTCGCGATGGTTCCGTACAGCGACCAGCATCGCGTTTAAGCAGTAGGAAGAAACATCATGCAAGTCATTCTTCTGGACAAAGTCGTCAACCTCGGCACCCTGGGCGAAATCGTCCGTGTCAAGGACGGTTACGCACGCAACTTCCTGATCCCGTCGGGCCGCGCCCGTCGCGCCACCGAAGCCAACAAGGCTGAATTCGAAGCCAAGCGCGTCGAACTCGAAAAGGCCGCAGCCGCAAAGCTGGCCGATTCGCAAGCCCAGGGCGAAAAGCTCGGCGGCAGCAGCGTCAAGATCACGCAGAAGGCCGGCGTCGACGGTCGTCTGTTCGGCTCGGTCACCAACCATGACATCGCCGACGAGCTGAACAAGCAAGGCTACAAGGTTGCGAAGTCGCAAGTGCGCCTGCCGAACGGTCCGATCAAGATCGTCGGCGACAGCACGGTCAGCGTCGCGCTGCATACCGACGTCGTGGTCGACATCACGGTCACGGTCTACGGCGAAACCGCCTGATCGTCCGACGCGCTTCTTGCGCGCCATGAAAGCCGCCTTCGGGCGGCTTTTGTTTTTTATCCACAGCGTTATCCCATGGCGCGGCGCATCTTCGGCCGTAGCATGGAACGTTCCTCCAGAGAAAAAACCATGTCTGCTGTCTTTTCCTACGCCGAGAACGATTCCATGTCCGATCGCGAGGTCGCCAAGCTGCGAATCCCTCCCCATTCCATTGAGGCCGAGTCGAGCGTGCTCGGCGGCCTG
>JAQGMX010000074.1 GCA_028292145.1 Variovorax sp. | reverse complement strand
CAAGCCACGTCCGGTGACGCAGCCATCGCAGCGTGACGTTCAGCGCAATGGCCAGGAGCGCCCAGAGCGCGACGATCCAGTACGGCGCAAGAGCTGGAAAAGGCTGGCCGGACGGATAGGCGACGTTGCCGAGCAGCGTGTTGATGGATTCGGCGACAAAACCGATCAGCGCCACCAGCACGACCAGCCGGACTTCCCTCGACGGTCGTGCCGAGACGGCAAGATGCCAGCCGATCACACTCAGCACGACAGCCGTACCAGGCAACGGCATGCCGTGCGCCGCGCCGAGCACGGCCGCAAACCAGCCCACCTGGGACAACGCGAAGTTGGCGATCTGCATCGGGCGGCTCGGCCTGACGAGGGTCATATCGGATCGATCCGGCCGGTCAGGCGCGTTTTTCGAACAAATAGTGGCTCACGCACCAGCGCTGCCCTTCCTCGAAGCCGAACAGCTCCGCCACCGACATGAAGAAGAGCCGCCACCGTGTCCACCAGACGGCGGCATCTTCGCCATACGTTTCGGTGAAGAGCGGCATCAGCTCGGCGCGATGCCGGTCCATGTTGCCGAGCCACGCTTCGGACGTGCGCTGGTAGTGCGTGCCGTCCCAGCGCCAGCGATGCAGGATGCGCAGATGGTCCTGGCAATGCAGCGCCAAATCTTCGCTCGGCATCATCCCGCCGGAGAAGAAGTACTTGCTCATCCAGTCGCTCTCGTCGCGCTCGACGAACGGGTACGGCGCGCCGCGGTGCGTAAAGACGTGCATGAAGAAGCGTCCGCCGGGCTTGAGCCAGCGCGACACGTTGCGGAACGCCTCCGGCCAGTTGCGCAGGTGCTCGAACATTTCGACCGAAACCACCCGGTCGAAGCGCTCGGAAGTGTCGAAAACGTTGAAGTCGCAGGTGACGACGCGGAGGTTGTCCAGGCCCCATTCCAGCGCCTGGGACTCGATGTAGGCACGTTGGGAATTCGAATTCGACAGCACGGTGATGCGGCTGCGCGGATAGCGCTCGGCCATCTGCAGCGACAGAGAACCCCAGCCGCAGCCGAGTTCGAGTACATCCTGCCCGTCGACCAGTCCCGCGCGCTCGCAGGTGATTTCCAGCGCTGCCGCTTCGGCGCGCGACAGCGTATCGACGCCCTCCGGCCAATAGCAGCTGCTGTATTTGCGGTGCATGCCGAGCACACGACCGAAGAAGGCGGCCGGCACCTCGTAATGCTGTTCGTTGGCCTTTTCGGGCAGCGGCGCCAGTTCGGCCTTGCCCATGTCGTCGAAAAAGCGCTGGGTCAGATCGGCCACCTTCGCCGTGTCGTCGCTGTGCAGCTCGACGATGCGCTCGCGCAGCAAGCGCCGGATGCCCTGCCGGACGATGGTGTCGGGAACCAGCCCGCGCTCGACCAGCCGGATCGCCACTGCGGTGTTTTGCGTCATGAAATGCCTATCGAGGTTGCCGAAATCGTTGAAGTAGCTTTCGACGGCATATACGCAGCTCGGGACGCCTTGGATTCGATCGGCCGCCGCATGCACGGTGCTGCCCTACAAAATCAGCAACCGACACGGCATCGCAGGCCCGCACAATGCGTATATGCCCACCCGTTACGACATCATTCACACCACGGTGTACCGCTACAGCAAGCCGGTCACATTCGGCGAGCACCGCGTGATGTTCCGCCCGCGCGACAGCCACGACCTGCGGGTACTGGCGACCGATTTGCAGGTCAGCCCCGAGGCCATCGTGCGGATGATCCAGGATCCGCACTCCAATTCGGTCGCGCTGGTGCAGCCGATCAGGCCGGCGACGGAGTTGCGGCTGACGTGTTCTTTCACCATCGAGCGGGCCGATGTGTCGCAAGACCTGTCGCTGCTGTCGTCCTCGGCAGAATTCCTGCCGTTCGCCTATTCGCTCCAGGACCGGCTCGATCTCGAACACTACCTGCGCCCACACCATGACGACCCCGACGGCAAGCTGATCGCATGGGCGCACCAGTTCTTCCGCCACGACGGGCCGACGCCGACGCGCGACCTGCTCGAGCGCATGAACCAGCACATCAACCAGCATTTCCGCTACGAAACGCGCGACGAGGAAGGCACCCAGACGCCGCTGCAGACGCTGGCGCTCAACAGCGGCACCTGCCGCGACTACGCGCTATTGATGATGGAAGCCACGCGCCGGCTCGGCGTGGCGACGCGTTTCGTCTCCGGCTACCTGTACGACGTGGCACTCGACGCCAACGCCGTCCAGGCAAACGGCGGCGCCCGCGGCGGCGAACCGACTGTCGGCGCGGGCGCCACCCACGCCTGGCTACAAGCCTATCTCCCGGGTGCGGGCTGGGTCGCGTACGACCCGACGAACAACCTGCTCGGCGGCAATCAGCTGATCCGCGTCGGCGTGGCGCGCGATCCGGCTTTCGCGGCGCCGGTGTCCGGCAGCTGGTTCGGCGATGCGGATGCGTACCTGGGCCTGGATGCCAGCGTCACCGTCACCCGCCGCGCCCGTTGAAGTCGAACTGAAAAAGGATTGCGGGAATTGCGCTGGCTGTTTCTTTTGGTTTTCACCGCTGCAGTGGCGGTGGCTTATGCGGTCTACACCGGCGCGCTGGAGGTGCCGGAGCGCTACAACCCGTGGGCGCCGCTGAATGTCGAGGCCCCGCCCGACTGGCTCACCGAGATGAAGCTGGCGCGCACCCGCAACGACCCCGCGCTGTGCAGCGCCGCGCTGGCCACCACCGACATGCAGTTCGACCCGGTGCCCGATCGCGTGACCGGCGCCGGCTGCGGCTTCACGAATGCCGTGCGCCTGCGGTCTGCAGCTGTCCGCTTCGGCCCGCCGGTGCTGCTCAGCTGCCCGATGGCGCTGTCTTTCTATATGTGGGAACGTCACGCGCTCCAGCCGGCCGCCCAGCAGCGGTACGGACAGCGCGTCGCAGCCGTCGAGCATCTGGGCAGCTACGCCTGCCGCAACGTGAATCTCGGCGAAGGCGTGCCGGCCGGTGCGTCGCGCAGCCGGCACGCGACGGCGGACGCGCTCGACATCGCTTCGTTCACGCTGGCCGACGGGCGGCGGATCAGCCTGATTTCGGACTGGAAAAGTGGCGCCACATCGGCAACATCCGAAAAGCCGCTCTCCGCCCTGCTTCTACAGGACGCTCACGCTGGCGCCTGCCGCTATTTCAAGGGCGTGCTCGGCCCGGACTACAACGCCGCGCACCGTGACCATTTCCATCTGGAAACAGGCGGATATTCGATGTGTCGCTGACGGTCGCTGCGGCGCGTGGCGACCTCGGAAGTCACCAGGGCAGCTTTTCGCCCGCATACGTGAAGAAGCCGCCGGTGTCCGCCACCGTCAGGCCATTGACGACGCGCAACAGATCCGCCGCCACGTCGTCCGGTTTCCGTCCGATCTGCGCGCCGCGAAAAGGCCCCGAAAGCGCCGAATCCACCGTTCCCGGATGCAGCGCGACCAACACTGCGTTGGGCTGGCTGCGCTGCGTTTCGATCGCAGCCGTCTTCAGGAACATGTTGAGCGCCGCCTTCGACGCCCGGTAGCTGTACCAGCCGCCCAGCCGGTTGTCCTCGATGCTGCCGACCTTGGCCGACAGCACGGCCAGCACGCCGCGTTCGCGGTCG
>JAQGMX010000027.1 GCA_028292145.1 Variovorax sp. | reverse complement strand
ACGTCTGACGGGCACGGATGGCATGGTCAAGTCTCCAGTCAAGTTCAGTCGCCTGCGTTCTTCAGTTCGGCCTCTGAATCGAGACGTCTCTGGCGTTCCTGCCACCTGGCCAAGGTCCAGAAGCAGGCGTCCATCGAACGAAACAGGGCCACGTGCGGCGACGCGGCGGCCTCGGCGTAACCGGGGCCGCCCATCCACTGCGTGAGCCAGACGTTGCAGGCGATCTTTCCGAATCTGCCGGCCAGCGCGTCGAGGGTCGCGGTGCGTGGCGTCGCAGCGTCGTAGGCCTGGATCTGCGGCATCACTACCGTGTCGTAGGCGTCGTCGGCCATCAGCGCGCCCGCGCAGGCGGCGAAGGAGCCGGGGTCGCTGATGACCTGCGCGGTGGTGTCGTAGGGATTGAGTGGGTAGCCGAACGCGGGAATGGCTTCGGCAAGGACGCGGGCGTGCGCCGGATCGACGGCTTGCGGCAGATCCACGCCAGGCGCGCCTGCGGTTTCGGCGGCGATGAGGCAGGCGCCGCCCGACGTACTGAGGATGGCTGCGCCGCGGCCTTTCGCTGTTGGTGCCTTGGCGAAGAAGCTCGCGACTTCCATCACGCGGTCGAACTGCTCGACCAGGATGGCGCCGCTGCGCTCGAAAAGTGCCTGCCAGTCTTCGTAGGAGCCCGCCTCGGACGCCGTGTGGCGCCATGCGGCGTGATGCCCTTTTGCCGTCCGCCCGAGCTTGTGCACGATCAGCGGCTTGCCGGCCGCGCGTGCCGCACCGGCGGCCTGGGCCATGCGGTCCGGCCTTTCGTGCCCTTCCAGGATGCAGACGATCGCCTTGCACTCAGGCTCGCCGGCCAGGTACGTCACGTAATCCGCCACGTCGACGTCGACCATGTTGCCGCATGCCAGCGCATGGCTGACGGGCGTGCCTGCACAGGCACCCTGCGCGATGGCCATGGCGAGCGCGCCCGACTGGCTGGCGATGCCGATAGCGCCCGGACCCGGCGTGCATGCCGGAAATTCCGAGAAGGACAGGCAGACGTTCTTGGCATAGTTCGCGAAGCCGATGCAGTTGGGTCCGACGAGGCGCGTCCGGGTACCGCCGACAAGTGCAGCGAGCGCGTGCTGGTCTTCCAGGCGTTCGGGCAGATCGGTCTCGGCGTAGCCCGACGCGAAGATCAGGACGCCGGGTACCTTCGCCGCGACACACTGCGCGACCAGGTCCCGTACTTTCTCGCGCGGCACGGCGATCACCACGCAATCGGGCACTTCGGGCAAGGCGCTCACGTCGGGGTAGCACTTGTCCTCGCCCAGCGCCGTGTATTGCGGATTGATCAGGTAACACGGACCGTCGAAGCGGGCCCGCAGGTTCCTCAACGTGCGCTCGCCGAAAGAGCCCGCTCGATTCGACGCACCGAGGATGGCGATGCTTCTCGGCGCCAGCAGCGCGTCGAGTTCGTCATGGGTGTAGACGGTTTCTCGGGTGGAGTGCATGGCGGCGGGTCAGAGACCGATGGTGTAGCCGCCGTTGACCGACAGATGCTGGCCGGTCACGTACGAAGCCGCGTCCGACAGCAGGAAGCAGACGGGGCGGGCAACTTCCTCGGTTTCCCCCCAGCGGCCCAGCGGAATCTGGGAAAGATAGGTCTCCGCGAACTTCTCGCCGCGGATGGTTTCCGTCATCGGCGTTTCGACCACACCGAAGCCGACGGTGTTGCAGCGGATGTTGAACTTCGCCCATTCGCGCGCGGCGCACATCGTCATGCCCAGAACGCCGGCCTTGGCGGTGCCGTAGTTGATCTGGCCGATCGTGCCGCGTCGTCCGGCATCGGAAGAAATGTTCACGATCGATCCGGCAATCTTTTCTCCCGCCTTGGCGCGCGCGAGAAGGTGACGGCCGAGGGCCTGCAGAAAGTAGAACGATCCCGAAAGATGCACGTCGATCACCGTCTGCCAGGCATCCAGCGACATCTTGTCGATCATCGCGGTGCGGGTGACGCCTGCGTTGTTCACCAGACCGTTGACGCCGCCGAAAGCAGCGACACCTGCGTCCACCGCGGCCTGTGCCACGGCCGGATCCGACACGCTGCCCGTGACGGTGACGCACTGCGCTTCACCGAGCTCGGCGCGCAGCAGGCCGAGCGCGTCCGCGTTGATGTCGACGGCAACCACCTTGCCGCCCATCGCGACGACGGTGGAAGCCAGCGCCTTGCCGATGCCCTGGGCAGCGCCAGTCACGATGACCTGTTTGTTCGTGAGGGAAAAGTCGGGTGTTTGCAAAGTGGACCTCGCTGTTTGATGGGATTGCTGTGAACGTCAGAGCGTGTCTTCGGTGCCGAGCACCATCGTGACCTGGCTCGAAAGCTCGCCGCCGTTTCCGTGGGCAACGGCAAGCCGGGCGTCCTTCACCTGACGTTCGCCCGCGGTGCCCTGCAGCTGCTGCGTGGCTTCGACGACGGTGAAGAGGCCATACATGCCCGGGTGGACGCAAGACAGGCCGCCGCCATTGGTGTTGACCGCCAGCTCGCCGCCGGGCGCGATCCTGCCGCCCTCGACGAATGCGCCGGCTTCGCCCTTCTTGCAGAACCCGAGGTCTTCGAGGAAGAGCAGGGTGTTGATGGTGAAGGCGTCGTAGACCTCGACGACGTCGATGTCCTTCGGCGTCACGCCGGCCTGCGCCATGGCGCGAGGGCCGGAGATGGCGGCTGCGGTGGTCGTCAGATCGGGCATCGAGGTGATGTCCCGGTGATGGGTCGAGGCCGCATTGCCGAGGATGTAGATCGGCTTGCGCGTCAGGCTGCGTGCCCGGTCGGCGCGGGTCATGACGATCGCAGCTGCGCCGTCGGTCACGAGGCAGCAGTCGCGCACCGACAGGGGGTCGCACACCATCCGGGACGCCAGGTAGTCGTCGATGCTCAGGGGCTCGCGCATGAAGGCGTCGGGGTTGAGTTGCGCCCACCTCCGCGCCGCCAGTGCGACTTCGCCGAGCTGCTCGCGCTTCAGGCCGTATTCGTGCATGTAGCGCGAAGTGGCCAGCGCATACGCGCCGACCGGCCGAGGCAGCTTGTACGGCCCTTCGTAGGGTGACGGCCGCATCGAACTGATCAGGCCGCCGGAGGCACTGCGCTGGTTGCTGCCGTAAGCGATCAGGGCGACATCGCATTGCCCGGCCTCGAGCGCCAGCGCCGCCCACATGCAGTGGGTGAGGAATGCGGAGCCGCCGGTGCGGTTGTTGTCGGTCACCTTGGGCGTGATGCCCAGATACTCGGCGAAGGTCAGGCCGGACAGGTAGTCGTCCGGCAGGCCGATGAACAGGCCGTCGACGTCGCTCGGCTTCAGTCCGACGGCGTCGAGCGCACGGACGCTCGCGGAGACGGCAAGGTCGATCGACGACAGCCCCGGCGATTCGCCCATGCCGTAGGTGACGGCCGAAACGATCGCGGTTCGGCCTCTTGGAAATCGGTCCTGGCTCATGCTGTGCTGCCTCTTGTCTTGTTTCTCATTTGACGGCGTCGAATACGACGAGCGGCTTGCCATCGACGGAGTCGATGCGGGCCTTGACGGCCATCCCGATCCGAACCGCCTGGGGCTCCACCCCTTCGATCCGGCTCATCATCCGAGGTCCCTCGGCAAGCTGAACCAGCGCTACGTTGAAGGCGGGCTCGGGAGGTTTGCGTCGCACGACCGTCGTGGCGTAGACGGTGCCGTCGCCGCTCGCGGGCACCCATTCGAGGTCGCGCTCGCCGGTACGCGGTGCGGCCACGCGCGGATAGAAGACGTGCTCCCCTGAGCTGCGCGATCGCTGAATCATGAAACGGCCTTCGGCCAGGAAGGCGAAGTACTGTTTTTCCGGCTGCAGCGGGATGTCTGTAGTCGGGGCGGGCTGTGATTGATCGGTCATCTGTCGGTCTCCGTCGGCCAGCTGTAGAGCGGCGGTTGTTTGTCCACGAAGCGCTGTACGGCCTCCTGGTGGAATCCGCTTTCGCGGCACATGGCCTGGGCCATCGCTTCCTGCGCGCAGACCGTGTGACGGTCGCTTTCGAACGCGCGGTTCATGATCGATTTCGCCACGCCGAGTGCACCGGTCGGCGCGCCGTGGAAACGTTCGGCGAATGCCAGCGCGGTCGTCCGCAGGTCGCCGTCCACAAGCCGGTGAACCAGGCCGATGCGATGCGCTTCTTCCGCATCGATCACCCGGCCGGTGAAGACCAGGTCCTTGGCGGTCGCCAGCCCCACGGCGCGAGGCAGAAGGTACATCGCAGCCATGTCCGGTACGTAGCCGAGCCGGCTGAAGACGGAACAGAACGATGCGCGCCGGGTGGCGAGAACAAAATCCGCACACAGCGCGAAAGAAAGTCCGCCTCCGAAAGCCACGCCGTCGATGGCCGCGATCACCGGCTTTTCCATGTCGATAAGTTCGTTGAACCACCGATGGATCTTCAGGATGCGGTCCCGGCCTTCGAAGATCTCGCGCGCCGCGCCCTGCGATTCGGCCAGCACCTTGACGTCGCCGCCGGCGCAGAAATGCTTTCCGGCGCCGGTGATGACGACCGCCTTGATCGCGGCGTCGTCGCGGAGCATGGGCACGGCTTCGGCAAGCTCGTCGCGCATGTCGTAATCCAGTGCGTTGCGCGCTTCGGGACGGTTCAGCGTGAGCACCGCCGTGGCGCCGACGCGTTCGATGACGATGGCTGTCATGGCTTTGTGGCGTGCCGGTTCAGTGCGTGACCTGAATCAGCCACTGCGCGACCACCGCCGGGCGTTCGGCGCCGTCGATGCGGACTTCGACATCCCAGGTGCAGCGCATGTCGCCGGGACGGACGTCTTCGGCCTTCGCCAGCGTGAATTTGCCCGACACCATCGAACCGCTCTTGACCGGCCCGGTGAAACGGATCTTGTCGAAACCGTAGTTCACGCCATGTCGGCGGTTCGGAAAATTCAGGCATTGCCCGTACCAGGCCGGCAACAGCGACAGCGTGAGCAGCCCGTGCGCGATGGTCGTGCCGTAGGGCGATTCCTTTTCCGCTCGCGCCACGTCCACATGCAGCCATTGGTGGTCGTGGGTGAGCTCGGCGAACACGTCGATCATCTTCTGATCGATCAGCAGCGAAGTGCTGGTGGTGCTCTGGCCGACAAAGGCGCGGATCGCTTCGGGAGAGTCGAGTGTGACCATGGTGTGCTTCCTTGAAGAGGTTGCGGAAAATTCAGTCGGCCTTGACGCCGAGGAGATGCGCCAGCGGAATCCAGCGGGCGCGTTCGTCCGCGATGAACCGGCCGAAAGCCTCGGGAGACCCCGGCATCGGCTGGGCGCCGATGTTGTTCAGCTTTGCGATCAGCTCGGGGTCCTTGAGCGCCTCGTTGACGGCCTTGTTGAGTGCGTCGACGGCCGCGCGCGGCGTGCCGGTGCGCGCCATGACGCCGAACCAGGCGCTGGCGTCGTGGCCGGCGTAGCCGGCTTCCGTCAGCGTGGGTACGTCCGGTATCTGCGGGAAGCGCTTGCCGTCCAGGATCGCCAGCGGGACGATGCGCCCGGCCTTGGCCTGCCGCATGCACGAGGGCAGGGCGTCGTACATGATGTCGACGTTGTTGCCGAGCATGCTCGTGATGGCGGGTGCGCTTCCGGTGAACGGAACGTGCGTCACCCGGAAGCCCATGACGCGGCTCGCCCCTTCGCCGGCCAGATGCGTGATGTTTCCGCTGCTGGCGGAACCCATCGTGAAACGCACGTCCGGTTTTTTGCTCAGGGCGATGAGCTCGGCCACGTTCTTCGCCCCGAGGTCCTTGCGCGTGACCAGAAGCAGCGGCGACTTGCCCATGCCGACAACCGGCACGAAATCTTTCTCCGGGTCGTAGGGCATCCTGGCGTAGATGGCCTGGTTGATGACCATCGGTGCGTTCGAGCCGACGAAGAAGGTGTTGCCGTCCGGCTCGGCGCGAAGCGTTGCCTCGGCAGCGATCATCCCTGCCGCGCCGCCCCGGTTGTCGATGACGATCGGCGTGCCCAATCGTTGGGAGGCAGCGTGCGCGACGAGGCGCGTGATCTGGTCGGCGGCGCCGCCGGCCGGATAGGGCACGATAAAGCGCATAGGCGAACGGCCCTGTGCCTGTGCCTGTGCAACGGCAACGCCGAGCCCGGCTGCGACCAGCCCTCCGGCCATGAGTGTCTGAAGAAATTTGCGTCGCATGGTGTCTCCGATTTCGCTAGGAATGTGAAGCAGCAGAAGAAGGCATGGGCCCTCAGACGACGCCCTTCGCGCGCAGGGCGGCGATGCGCGCGGCGTCGAGCCCGAGCGTTTCTCCCAGCACCGCATCGGTGTGTTCGCCCAATGTCGGTGCCGCCCGGCCGTAGACGATCGGCGTATCTGAAAAACGCAGCGGACTTGCCACCCCGGGCGCCTGCACGCCCGCGCTGTGCGGCAGCGACAGCTTCATCCCCCGGTGCCGGACCTGCGGATCCTCGAAGACCTGCTGCATGTCGTGGATCGGCCCGCACGGAACGTTCGCCGCTTCCAGCAACGCCACCCATTCGGCCATCGTCTTGCCAAGCAGGGCTTCGGCGAGTTGCGGAATCAGGTTTTCGCGATTGCGATTCCGGTTGCCGGCGGTGGCATAGCTTTCGTCGCTCGCCAGGTCTTCACGGCCGATCGTCTTGCAGAACGACCGGTACTGCGAGTCGTTGCCGACCGCCACGATCAGGCTTCCTTCGCGGCAGCGGAAGACCTGGTACGGCACCATGTTGGCATGGGCGTTTCCCATGCGGCGCGGCATCTTCCCCGACAGGAAGTAGTTGATCGCCATGTATGAATTGACCGTCACCACGCAGTCGAGCAGCGACATGTCGATGTATTGGCCCGTGCCGCTGATGTGCCGGTGTTCCAGCGCGCCCAATATCGCCGTGGTCGCGTACATGCCGGTCAGGAGATCGGTGATCGCAATGCCGACCTTCATCGGTTCGTCGCCCGGCGTTCCCTCGGGCTGGCCGGTGATGCTCATCAGGCCGCCCATGCCCTGGAAAACGAAGTCGTAGCCGGGCAGCGCCGCATACGGACCGTCCTGCCCGAAGCCGGTGACCGAGCAATAGACCAACTTCGGGTTGATCTTCTTCAGGTCCTCATAGGCCAGCCCGTACCGCGCCAGCGTGCCGACCTTGTAGTTCTCGACCACCACATCGGCGTCCTTGGCCAGTGCGCGAATTAGTTCCTGCCCCTCGGGTGTCGACAGATCGCAGGTCACAGACTTCTTGCCGCGATTGGCGCTGAGGAAATAAGACGAATCCCGGGTCTCGTTGCCTTCGGGATCCTTCAGGAACGGCGGACCCCAGGACCGGGTGTCGTCGCCGTGCGTGGGGCGCTCGATCTTGATGACTTCGGCGCCCATGTCCGCAAGGTTCTGAGTGGCCCACGGTCCGGCCAGAACGCGGGTCAGATCGAGCACTTTGATGTGCCCCAATAGGGAAGTCATTTGTTCGAGCAGCAAGATAGGAGCTGCAAGATTAAGTCGCTGCTCGACCTCTCGTCCAATATTAAATTGATCGCTGCCGATATCGTTCCAAGATGAATTGGACGGGTTTACCCTATAGAAAATAAGAACTTGATAATTCGATTGTCTAATAATCGATATCAGCAATTGACAAGGCGATATTCAAATGATTTGCATGGACCTGCGCCGGATCCGACAGTTCGTCGTCCTGGCGGAAACGCTCAATTTTCGAAAGGCGGCGGTGCAATTGCACATGGCGCAGCCGCCCCTGTCGGTTTCCATCCAGAAGCTGGAGGCAGAGCTGGGAACCAAACTCTTCACCCGCGGTAGCAGCGGCGTCGCCCTGACGCCCAGCGGCCGGGCCGCGTTGGCGGAAGCCAGGCGTTTGCTGTTCCACAACGACCAGTTCATCGAAGCGGCAGGGAGCGCGGCAGAAGGAACGGGGGGCACGCTGCACGTCGGCTTCGTCGGCTCCTGCACGTCCGGCATGCTGCAGCGGCTGGTTCCGCAATTCAGGGCCGAATATCCGGGGGTCGAATTGACGCTCAGGGAGGCCACGTCGATGACCATTCTTCGGCAGATCGAAAACGACGAGCTCGACATCGGCATCGTGCGAACGCCGCTGCTCGACAGCACGCCGGCGCAATTGGTGATGCTGGAGCGCGACGAATTCATGGCGGCTATTCCGCGCGGCAATCCGCTGGCCGCCAGATCCGATCTGTCGCTTGCGGATTTCGCCAACGAAAGCTTCGTCATGTACACCCGCAACTTCGCGGCCGGCCTGCACAGCGCGGCAATGCTGGCCTGTCAGCATGCGGGATTCGTCCCGCGCATTGCGCAGGAAGCGACCCAGGTTCAGACCGTGCTCGCCATGGTCGAGAGCGGGCTCGGCGTCGCACTCGTGCCGTCGATCATGCAGCGGTTCGTTTCCCAGAAGATGGTGTGGCGTCGGCT
>JAQGMX010000025.1 GCA_028292145.1 Variovorax sp. | reverse complement strand
CCAGACCGTTCTTGCCGTTGATGTTCATCGCGTCGGAGCCGCAGACGCCTTCGCGGCACGAGCGGCGGAACGACAGCGTCGGGTCCTGCGCCTTGAGCTTCATCAGCGCGTCGAGCAGCATGCGCTCGTGACCGTCGAGTTCGACCTCGATGGTCTGCATGTACGGCTTCGCGTCCTTGTCCGGGTCGTAGCGGTAGATCTGGAATGTGCGCTTCATCGTGTTGACCTTTGGTATTTGTTTTTGCGTGCTCAGAAGGTACGAACCTTCGGCGGCACGGAATCGACCGTCAGTGGCTGCAGGCGGACAGGCTTGTAAGTCAGCTTGTTGTCGCCGGTGTGCCACAGCGTGTGCTTCATCCACTCGGCATCGTTGCGGCCGAGCGGCGCGACCGGGTCGTCCGCCGGACGCTCGTAGTCTTCAACCGTGTGGGCGCCGCGGCATTCGGTGCGGGCGGCCGCCGAAACCATCGTGGCCTGCGCCACTTCGATCAGGTTGTCGACTTCCAGCGCTTCGATGCGGGCAGTGTTGAAGACGCGCGACTTGTCCTTGAGCGTGATCGCGTTGACGCGGTCGCGCACGGCGGCGATCTTGGCCACGCCTTCGTTCATCGACGCCTGCTTGCGGAACACGGCGGCGTGCTGCTGCATCACGGTGCGGATTTCGTTGGCGACGTCCTGGGCATATTCACCCGATGTAGAAGCTTCAAGCTGGTTCAGGCGTTCGAGCGAACGGTCTGCGGCAGTGGCTGGCAGCGTTTTGTGTTCCTTCAACTTGTCGTTGAATTCGACAATGTGATTACCAGCCGCGCGGCCGAAAACCAGCAGGTCGAGCAACGAATTCGTGCCCAGGCGGTTGGCGCCGTGCACGCTCACGCAGGAGCATTCGCCCACCGCGTAAAGGCCGTTGACCGCCACGCTCTTGTTCTCGGCGTCCTGGATCACGACCTGGCCGTTGATGTTGGTCGGAATGCCGCCCATCTGGTAGTGGATGGTCGGCACGACCGGGATCGGTTCCTTCGTGACGTCGACGTTCGCGAAGTTGATGCCGATCTCGTACACCGACGGCAGCCGCTTGTGGATCGTCTCGGCGCCGAGGTGGTCCAGCTTCATGTGGATGTAGTCCTTGTTGGGACCGCAACCGCGACCTTCCTTGATTTCCTGGTCCATCGAGCGGGAAACGAAGTCGCGCGGTGCCAGGTCCTTCATGGTGGGCGCGTAGCGTTCCATGAAGCGTTCGCCGTTGCTGTTGAGCAAAATCGCGCCTTCGCCGCGGCAGCCTTCGGTCAGCAGCACGCCGGCCCCGGCAACGCCGGTCGGGTGGAACTGCCAGAACTCCATGTCCTGCAGCGGAATGCCCGCACGAGCGGCCATGCCGAGGCCGTCGCCGGTATTGATGAAGGCGTTGGTCGATGCCTGGAAAATCCGGCCGGCGCCGCCGGTGGCCAGCAACACGGTCTTGGCCTGCAGGATGTGCAGATCGCCGGTTTCCATTTCGAGCGCGGTCACGCCGACGACATCGCCTTCGTCGTCGCGGATCAGGTCGAGCGCCATCCATTCGACGAAGAACTGGGTGCGGGCTTCGACGTTCTTCTGATAGAGCGTGTGCAGCATCGCGTGGCCGGTGCGGTCGGCTGCGGCGCAGGCGCGCTGAACCGGCTTTTCGCCGTAGTTGGCCGTATGACCGCCGAACGGACGCTGATAGATGGTGCCGTCAGGATTGCGGTCGAACGGCATGCCGAAATGTTCCAGCTCGTAGACCACTTTCGGTGCTTCGCGGCACATGAACTCGATCGCGTCCTGGTCGCCGAGCCAGTCGGAGCCCTTGATCGTGTCATAGAAGTGGTAGTGCCAGTTGTCTTCGCTCATGTTGCCGAGCGAGGCGCCGACGCCACCCTGGGCCGCAACCGTGTGCGAGCGGGTCGGGAAGACCTTCGAGAGCACGGCGACGTTGAGGCCGGCGCGCGACAGTTGCAGCGACGCGCGCATGCCGGAACCACCCGCGCCGACGATGACGACGTCGAACTTGCGCTTGGTGATCTGTTCTTTTGTGTAGGCAGTCATGGGTATCAAAGTCTCCAAAGCACTTGAATGGCCCACCCGGCACAACCGACCAACCAGACGATCGTGAAAATTTGGGCGGCGAGGCGGATGCCGACGGGCTGGACGTAGTCCATCCAGATGTCGCGCATACCCACCCATACGTGGTAGAGCAGCGAAGCGATCACCACGAAGGTCAAAACTTTCATCCATTGGGACGAAAAGATGCCCGACCAGGTGTCGTAGCCGACCGGGCCACGGGAAATGATGACCTGACCGATGACGATCAGGGTGAAGATCGCCATCAGGGCGGCGGTGACGCGCTGGCTGAGCCAGTCGCGCAGACCGTAGTGCGCGCCGACGACGATGCGCTTGGAGCCGTAGTTCACAGACATTTCATGCTCCTTTTCAGTACACGCCGAACAGCTTCGCGCCGAGGACGATGGTCAGGAAAATGCTGCTCGCCAGCACGACGATGGCGGAAGTCCTGCCGAAATCCTTGCTTGCAGCCGAGTGGCTGACGTCCATCCAGAGATGGCGGATGCCGGCGATGAAGTGATGCAGAAATGCCCAGATCAGAGCCAGCGCGACCAGTTTGAAGAAGATGCCCGACAACCCGACGTTGAAGGTCGCCTTGAATTTGGCGAACGAGATTTCGGATGACACCGACGTGTCGAACATCCAGATGATGAACGGCATCAGCAGGAACATCAGCGCACCGCTGACGCGGTGCAGGATGGAAACGATGCCAGCCGGCGGGAGCCGGTAGGTGGTCAGGTCGGTGAACGCATTGATATTGCGGAACTGACGGCGCGGCGGCCGGGGCGTGGCAAGCTCTGTCATGGGGACTTTCTTTGCTTTTTTGGAGAAACGGCTTGTTCTTTGGCAGAAATGCAAACAACGCAAAATTCTATTGCAATGCACCATGAGGCAGCTGTCGTCTGCGTGCAAGGCTGCGTTGCGAAAGTTGGTTTGCTATTGAAAAGATAGCATCGAACTTATGCACAGCCAAGACTGCCAAGGGTTGAAAGGTCTGTTAAAGATCATCCGAGTGCATTTCGATAATGGTGCGTATCGGTGCGGTAAAGGCCGCGACGGAGCTCCATCGGGGCGTCGTTGTAGGTGTGCGCGATGCGCTCGACGCTCAAAAGCGGTGTCGCGACAGACACCGACAGCAGCGCTGCCTGCGACGCGTCGGGCAGCACCGCGCGGATCTGCTCCTGGGCTCGCACCATGCGCACGCCGAATTCGGTTTCGAACATCGCGTACATCGGCCCGCGCCATTCGCGCAGCCGTTCGGCGGTCAGTCCCTTGAACGGCGTGCCGGGCAGCCACAGGTCTTCGAGGATGGTCGGCACGCCAGCGTATGCCAGCACCCGGCGCACCTGCAGGACGGCATCGCCGGTGCGCAACGCCAGCGCACGGGCCACGTCGGACGCGGCGCGAAGGCGCTTGCAATCGACGATCGTGCGCTCGGCCGGACCCTCGGTTTGTGTGTCGCCACTGTCGGGCACCAGCTTCAGGAATCGGTACTGCACGTTCTGTTCGGCATGCGTCGCAACGAAGGTGCCCTTGCCCTGACGGCGTATCACCAGATTTTCAGCCGCCAGCTCGTCGATCGCCTTGCGGACGGTGCCCTGGCTGACCCGAAACCGCGCTGCCAGGTCCATTTCGCTCGGAATCGGTTCGCCCGGCTTCCATTCGCCGGCCTGCAGGCTCTGCAGGATCAGCGACTTGATCTGCTGATAGAGCGGACTGAAGGAGGGCGTGGCGGCCTCGACGAGAGGCGAGGGCACGATGGGGGCGGACGTGGACATTGCCTCGATCTTATATAAGACATAAGACAGTCGCGCCGAAAATCTCGAATCGGCTTAAAATGTCGGCCGGTTCCGTGTCTGGCGGCCTTCGTGCCCGCCTGCACCGTTTTCTTCACTTTCTGGAGTCTTCCCAATGAGCAAAAAGCCCGTTCGCGTTGCCGTCACCGGCGCCGCCGGCCAAATCGGTTACGCCCTGTTGTTCCGCATCGCCTCCGGCGAAATGCTCGGTAAAGACCAGCCGGTCATCCTGCAACTGCTCGAAGTGCCGGTCGAAGGCCCGCAAAAGGCGCTCAAGGGCGTGATGATGGAGCTCGACGATTGCGCGTTCCCGCTGCTGGTCGGCATGGAAGCCCACGGCGACCCGATGACGGCCTTCAAGGACGCCGACTACGCGCTGCTCGTCGGTTCGCGCCCGCGCGGCCCGGGCATGGAACGTGCCGAGCTGCTGGCCGTCAATGGCGCCATCTTCACCGCACAAGGCAAGGCGCTCAACGCCGTCGCCAGCCGCGACGTCAAGGTGCTGGTCGTCGGCAACCCGGCCAACACCAACGCCTACATCGCCATGAAGAGCGCGCCCGACCTGCCGCGCAAGAACTTCACCGCCATGCTGCGCCTCGACCACAACCGCGCTGCCAGCCAGCTCGCGGCCAAGACCGGCAAGGCCGTCGCCGACATCGAGAAGCTCACCGTCTGGGGCAACCATTCGCCCACGATGTACGCCGACTACCGCTTCGCGACCATCAACGGCGAAAGCGTCGCCAAGATGATCGACGACCAGGACTGGAACGCCAACACCTTCCTGCCGACCGTCGGCAAGCGCGGCGCAGCCATCATCGAGGCACGCGGTTCGTCGTCGGCCGCATCGGCTGCCAACGCCGCCATCGACCACATGCGCGACTGGGCCCTGGGCACCAACGGCAAGTGGGTCACGATGGGCATCCCGTCGGACGGCCAGTACGGCATTCCAAAGGACGTGATGTTCGGCTTCCCGGTCACGACCGAAAACGGCGAATACAAGGTCGTCGAAGGCCTCGACATCGACGCTTTCAGCCAGGAACGTATCGACAAGACGCTCAAGGAACTGACCGACGAGCAAGCCGGCGTCGCCCACCTGCTCTGAGAAATACAAGCTGCCGATGACGATGCGCGACTGGAATCCCTCGCTCTACCGCCGTTTCGAGGACGAGCGCACGCGCCCGGCCGAAGAGCTGCTGGCGCGGGTGCCGCTGACCGAGGCGACCCTGGCGGTCGATCTGGGCTGCGGTCCTGGGAATTCCACCGAACTCATCGTCCGGCGGTTCCCGGATGCCGAAGTCGTCGGCATCGACAACTCCGAAGCCATGCTGGTCAGCGCGCGCGAGCGCCTGCCGGCTGCGCGCTTCGAACTCGGCGACATCGCGACGTGGAATCCTTCCGCCGGCGATGCTGCTCCCGATCTCATCTACGCCAACGCCGCGTTGCAATGGGTGCCCGATCACGAAAAGCTGATCCCGCGCCTGTTCGCCGCATTGGCGCCTGGCGGCGTTCTCGCCGTCCAGATGCCCGACAACCGGGAAGAACCCACGCACCGTCTGATGCGCGAAGTCGCATCCGAGGCGCCGTGGAAAGGCCACATCGGCGATGCCGACAAGCTGCGCACCTTGCTGCTGCCGCTCGCCGGCTATTACGACCTGCTGGCGCGCGATGCGGCCCATGTCGACGTGTGGCACACCATCTACCAACATCCGATGGCTTCCGCCGCGGCGATCGTCGACTGGGTGCGCAGCACCGGCCTCAAGCCTTTCGTCGACGGTCTGCCTCCCGATCTGCAAGCCAGCTATCTTGCCGAATACGAGCGCCGCGTGGCGCAGGCGTATCCGGCGCGGGCCGACGGCAAGCTGCTGCTGGCGTTTCCGCGGATGTTCATCGTGGCGCAAAAGAAGAAAAGCACTGACGCATGAATGCCCATCCCCGTGAAGTGCTGCTCGGCGCGCAAGCCGGCGCCGTATCGCTGCCGGTCTGCGACCACTACAGCGGCGTCGAAGCGCGCATGAAGAAGAGCCTCGCGCTGCAGGCAGAGATGTCCGAAGAGTTCGGCGCCTGCGTGTTCGACGTCACGCTCGATTGCGAAGACGGCGCGCCGGTCGGCGGCGAATCCGAACACGCGGCGCTGGTTTCCGAGCTGGTGCTCGGTGCTGCTGCCGGCGCGCGGGTCGGCGCCCGCGTGCATCCGGTTTCTCACGAATCCTTTGCCGCGGATGTCGAAACCATCGTCGGCCGTGCCGGTCGGCGCCTCGATTACCTGATGGTGCCGAAGGTCGAATCTGCTGCCGATGTGGCGCTTGCGATCGAGGCCATCGATGCTGCCGGTGCCACGGCGCTGCCGCTCCATGTGCTGATCGAATCGCCGTTGGCGGTACGCAACGCCTTCGACATCGCCGCGCACCCCCGCGTCCAGTCGCTCAGCTTTGGACTGATGGATTTCGTTTCTGCGCACGCGGGCGCGATTCCGGCTGACGGGATGGGCGCGGTAGGTCAGTTCACGCATCCGCTGGTCGTGCGCGCCAAGCTGGAGATCGCCTCCGCAGCGCATGCTTTCGGCAAGGTGCCGTCGCACTGCGTCGTGACCGAGTTCAGCGATGCCGACGCCATGCGCGCCGCCGCCAGGCGCGCCGCGCGCGAGTTCGGCTACACGCGGATGTGGAGCATCCACCCGAGCCAGATCCGCCCGATCCTCGAAGCTTTCGCGCCCGATGCGCAGCAGATCGACGTCGCGACCCGCATCGTGGCGCGCGCGATCGAGGCCGAATGGGCGCCCGTGAGCGTCGACGGCGTGCTGCACGACCGCGCCAGTTACCGTCATTTCTGGCAGGTGCTCGAAAGAGCGCATGCCACCGGCCGCACATTGCCGGCCGAAGCGCAGGCCTGGTTTGTTTCCGGAACTGCCTCCACAGCCTGAACCAACCGACCCGCATCGCGTCCAAACCCCGGCAACGCTGCCGACTCACTCCATCCAAAGACACACGCGTCACCCTAGGAACCCATCGATGAAGACCACCGTACTGATCGCCGCCCTGGCACTCGCTCTGCCTTTCGCAGCCTCCGCACAGACGACAGAAAAGGCAAAGCCGGCGGCCAAGTCGACCGCTGCGAAGCCTGCGCAGAAAGCAGCGGCCAAGCCGGCGACCAAGACCGCAGCCAACGCCGCGCCCAAGAAGAAGCCACAAGTCACCCGCCGTGCAGCCAAGGCCGTCGAGGAAGTCACGCCGATCGACACCAGCACCGACATCGCGCTCTCCGAAGCCGACCTGGCCGTGGCCCAGCGCGTGCAGACCGGCAAGATCCAGTGCGAATTGGGCGCCGACGTGACCGTGACGGCCGATGAGAAGAAGCCCGGCTTCTTCACCGTTTCGACCAAGGGCGCGCGTTACCGCATGCACCCGGTCGAAAGCCGCACCGGCGCGATCCGCCTCGAAGACCCGCGCGCCGGCGCGATGTGGCTCCAGATCGCCAACAAGTCGATGCTCATGAACCAGAAGGAAGGCCTGCGCCTGGCCGACGAATGCATGGCACCGGCCCAGATGGCCTTCGCCGAAGAAATGAAGAAGAACCCGCCGAAGAGCCTGTTCGAAGGTGCCGACCAGCCAGCCGGCGTCGCCAAGAAATAAGGTCGCCGCGCGCCGCCCCCCGATTCAGGAACCAGGAGAAAAAAAGATGTTGCAAGCCTACGTTGACCATGTAGCCGAACGCGCCGCGCTCGGTATCCCGCCGCTGCCCCTCACGGCCAAGCAGACCAGCGAAGCGATCGAGCTGATGAAGGACGCTTCGTCGAAAGACGGCGCATTCCTGCTCGACCTGCTGACCTACCGCGTGCCTGCAGGCGTGGACGATGCGGCCAAGGTCAAGGCGAGCTATCTCGCAGCCGTGGCGCACGGCACCGAGAAGAACCCGCTGCTGTCGCGCGCCCGTGCGACCGAACTGCTCGGGACCATGCTCGGCGGCTACAACATCAGCCCGATGATCGATCTGCTGGACGACGCGGAAGTCGGCGGCGTCGCGGCCGAAGGCCTGAAGAAGACGCTCCTGATGTTCGACCAGTTCCATGACGTCAAGGAAAAGGCCGATGCCGGCAATGCCAACGCCAAGGCCGTGATGCAGAGCTGGGCCGACGCCGAATGGTTCACCAGCCGTCCGGCCGTGCCGGAAAGCATCACCGTCAGCATCTTCAAGGTGGCCGGCGAAATCAATACCGACGATCTGTCGCCCGCGCCCGACGCGACGACGCGTCCCGACATCCCGATGCATGCGCTCGCGATGCACAAGAATGCACGCCCCGGCATCGTTCCCGAAGAAGACGGCAAGCGCGGCCCGGTGAAGTTCATCGAAGACCTGCGCGCCCGCGGCCACCTCGTGGCCTATGCCGGCGACGTCGTCGGCACGGGTTCGTCGCGCAAGAGCGCCACCAACTCGGTGTTGTGGTTCACCGGCGAAGACATTCCGTACGTTCCGAACAAGCGTTTCGGCGGCGTCTGCCTCGGCGGCAAGATCGCGCCGATCTTTTACAACACGATGGAGGACTCCGGCGCGCTGCCGATCGAGCTCGACGTGAGCCAGATGGAGATGGGCGACGTAGTCGAACTGCGTCCCTACGACGGCAAGGCGCTCAAGGATGGCAAGGTCATCGCCGAGTTCACGGTCAAGAGCGACGTGCTGTTCGACGAAGTGCGCGCCGGCGGCCGCATTCCGCTGATCGTCGGCCGCGGCCTGACGACCAAGGCGCGCGAGGCGCTGGGCCTGCCGGTATCGACCTTGTTCCGCTTGCCGACCAGCCCGGTCGACACCAAGAAGGGCTTCTCGCTCGCCCAGAAGATGGTCGGCCGCGCCTGCGGTCTGCCCGAAGGCCAGGGCGTGCGTCCGGGTACGTATTGCGAGCCCAAGATGACTTCGGTCGGCTCGCAGGACACCACCGGCCCGATGACCCGCGACGAACTAAAGGATCTGGCCTGCCTGGGCTTCAGCGCCGACCTCGTCATGCAGTCGTTCTGCCACACGGCGGCGTACCCGAAGAAGGTTGACGTGAAGATGCATCACGAACTGCCGGACTTCATGGCCACGCGCGGCGGCGTTTCGCTGCGTCCGGGCGATGGCGTGATCCACAGCTGGCTCAACCGCCTGTTAACGCCCGATACCGTCGGCACCGGCGGCGACAGCCACACGCGTTTCCCGATCGGCATCAGCTTCCCGGCCGGCTCCGGCCTGGTGGCTTTCGCGGCCGCGACCGGCGTGATGCCGCTGGACATGCCCGAATCGGTGCTGGTGCGCTTCAAGGGCAAGATGCAGCCCGGCGTCACGCTGCGCGACCTGGTCAACGCGATCCCGCTGTACGCGATCAAGGCAGGCCTGCTGACGGTTGCCAAGCAGGGCAAGGTGAACGTTTTTTCGGGCCGCATCCTCGAAATCGAAGGCTTGCCCGATTTGAAGGTCGAACAGGCTTTCGAGCTCAGCGACGCTTCGGCCGAGCGTTCGGCCGCCGGTTGCACGGTGCACCTGAACAAGGAACCGATCATCGAATACATCAACAGCAACATCACGCTGATGAAATGGATGATCGCCGAAGGCTATGCCGACGCTCGCACGCTGGCCCGCCGCATCGCCGCCCAGGAAGCCTGGCTTGCAAACCCCGAACTGCTCAAGGGCGACGCCGACGCCGACTATGCCGCCGTGATCGAAATCGATCTGGCCGACATCCATGAGCCGATCTGCGCCTGCCCGAACGACCCGGACGACGTGAAGACGCTGTCCGAAGTCGCCGGCGTGAAGATCGATGAAGTGTTCATCGGCTCCTGCATGACCAACATCGGCCACTTCCGCGCGGCTTCCAAGCTGCTCGAAGGCAAGCGCGACATCCCGGTCAAGCTGTGGATCGCGCCGCCGACCAAGATGGATGCCCAGCAATTGACGGAAGAAGGCCATTACGGCGTCTTCGGCAATGCCGGCGCGCGCACCGAAATGCCGGGCTGCTCGTTGTGCATGGGCAATCAGGCGCAAGTGCGCGAAGGCGCGACGGTGATGTCGACCAGCACCCGCAACTTCCCGAATCGCCTCGGCAAGAACACCTTCGTGTACCTCGGCAGCGCCGAACTTGCGGCGATCTGCTCGCGCCTCGGTCGCATTCCGACGAAGGAAGAGTACATGGAGAGCGTCGGTGTGCTGGATGCGTCCAGCGCGCAGATCTACCAGTACCTGAACTTCGACAAGATCGAGGACTACCAGACTGTGGCCGACGGCGTTACTGCCTGACCCCGGCTGATCGGCCTGATTCAGGATCCGGCGACAAAGAGCTCACTTCGGTGGGCTTTTTGCATTTCTGGCCAGCTACGCCTGGCATCAACCACCAAGAGGCATTTGCGATGACAACCGATATCCCCAAAGAAGCCCTGCAACTCCAGTCCCTGATCAAGGCAAACGGCGAACTCGAAGTGACGCTCGCCAGCGTGCCGGTCCCCGATCCGGGCGACGACGAAGTGCTGGTGCGGATGCAGGCCGCGCCGCTCAATCCGTCGGACCTCGGCCTGCTTTTCGGTGCCGCGGACATCGGTACGGCCCAGTACGGCGGCATGGCCGAACGCCCGGTACTGAGGGCGCGGGTTCCCGAAGCCGCCATGAACTCGATGAAAGCGCGCGTCGGCCAGGCGCTGCCGGTCGGTAACGAAGGCGCGGGGCTGGTCGTGAAGGCGGGCAAATCGGCTGCGGCACAGGCGATGCTCGGCAAGACCGTCGCGCTGCTGGGCGGCGGCATGTACACCCAGTACCGTGCCGTCGCTGCCGAAGCGTGCATGCCGTTGCCGGAAGGCGCGACGGCGGCCGAAGGCGCGTCGTCGTTCGTGAACCCGCTCACCGCGTTGGGCATGGTGGAGAACATGCGCCGCGACGGCCACAAGGCGCTGGTCCACACGGCGGCGGCGTCGAACCTCGGTCAGATGCTCAATCGCATCTGCCAGAAGGACAACATCGCGTTGGTGAACATCGTCCGCAAGCAGGAGCAGGTCGATCTGCTTCGCTCGATCGGCGCAAAGTACGTCTGCAACGCGAGCGCGCCGGATTTCATTGAAAGCCTGACCGAGGCGCTGGTCGAAACCGGCGCGACCATCGCCTTCGACGCCACGGGCGGCGGCAAGCTCGCCGGCCAGATCCTCGGCTGCATGGAAGCCGCGCTCGGTCGGACCGAAAGCGACTACAGCCGCTACGGCTCCAGCACGCACAAACAGGTCTATCTCTACGGCCGGCTCGACAGCGCGCCGATCGAGTTCGGCAACACGGTCGGCATGGCCTGGAGCATCGGCGGCTGGCTGGTGTTCCCGTTCCTGCAGAAAATCGGCGCCGAAGCCGCGATGGCGCTCAAGAAGCGCGTCATGCGCGAGCTGACGACGACGTTCGCCAGCGGCTATGCAGGAGAAATCTCCCTGGCCGGGATGCTGCATCCGGACGCAGTCGCGGCCTATGCAAGGCGCGCGACCGGAGAAAAGTACCTCGTCAACCCTGAAAAGGGCTGATCCGTCGACTGATCAGGGCGCGGCGCAGGTGTAGCTGGCTGCCACGTTCACGTCGCCGGTTCCTGCGTAGCGCGGATACCCCGGATACACGCACAGCGGACGCGTACGCCCCGGCACCCCGGCGGTATCCGCGACGATCTGGTCCGGCGGCGCGACGCCGCGCTCGACCCAGTTCTCCAGCGTCGTCAGCGAATCCCAGGCTGCGTTGAACACGCTGCTTGCCGCATGGCCGTAACCCGGAATTTCGTAGTAGCGCAGGAAGCCGTCGAGCTTGGCGGTGCCCATCGTGCCGCGCAGCCGTTCGAGGTATTGCTCGGTGGCGCGGGTGCTGACCAGCGCATCGTGCGAGCCGTGGGCCATCAGGATGCGCCCGCCCTTGGCGCTGAAGGCCGAGAGGTCGGTGCCGTTTGAATCCTGCAGCGCCGTGAGCGCGACGATGCGATCCTGCAACGCGCCCGGATTCTGCGGATCGAGCGCCAGCGAGTTCGCGTTCGGGTTGCGCGTCACGAAGAACTTGACCCACTGGTCCCAGAACGTGCTGCCGTACGGCGGCGATGTGGTCGCCGTGACCGCCGGCATCGGGTTGGCCGGTTGTTCCGTGCCGAGCGACAGCGTCAGCACCGTCGGCTGCAGCGGACTCGTGCCCGGCACGCCGAAGTCGGTTCCCCAGGTGTTGAAGCCCGGATAGGTGGTTTCGCCGCTGGCCAGCCGGTAGTTGAGCGTCAGCGGCGTGTTCGTGACTTCGAAGCCGACGATCTGCGCATCCGACAGGCAGCTGTCGCCGGCATCCTGGCCCGAAGGACAGCGCAGCGGTGCGCCGTTGAGCAGGGCGGTGCGCGGATTGAAGCTCGCGTTGCAGGCGCGCACGTTGCTGATCACGCCGTCCGCCACGCCGTCGAGCGTGTCGCAGGCGGCCAGCGATGCGTCGAGCAGCAGCTTGCGCTTGGCGCGGTTCGGGTAGGCGTTGGGCTGGGCCAGCGCGCGCGTGATGCGGCCGAACTGCAGGTCGAGTGCGGCCGCATTCCAGGCCGGGTAGAGCACGATGGCACCGTTGTAGTCGTCCGGCCAGCGCGTGACGGCAATCAGCGCTTCGCGACCGCCGGTCGATCCGCCGGCGAAGTAGGTGCGCTGCACCTTGTCGGCGTAACGCATCTGGGTCAGCGCGATGGCCACGTCGCGCGTCTTCTTGATCGCGTCGGCCGAGAAATTGCGCAGCATCTCGTCGTTGGCGCCGAAGCTGCCGTCGCGGCTGGTCGTGAGCGGGTTCGCCTGATGGCCGGAATCGCTGCCGAAGGTCGCGTAGCCGCGGGCCAGCGGCGTCGGCTTGTCGGCCGGGCCGGCCGGCACGTTGCCGACGCCGGTGGCGATGGTGCCGTTATAGCCGCCGCCGCCGAACATCACTGCCTTGCGGTTCCAGGCGGTGGGCAGGTTCAGCTGAAACTTGATGCTCTGCGCCGTCGGGTCGGCCGGCTTGATGTCGCCCAGAACCTTGCAGTATTCGCCGACGGCTGCGTTGCCGGTACCCGCTGCGGGCACCACGGCACTGCTGGTGACGACGGCACCGGTGGTGGTCAGGCCGATGGCCGAGGCCGGGACTGTCATGCCGTTGAGTTCGGCGCAGCTCAGCGCTACGGCCGGCGGCCGCGAACTGTCGTTGCCGCCGCCGCAGCCGGCGACGAGCAGTGCGGCTGCAATTGCCGCAGAAAGTGCGGTAGAGGGTCTGGCAGGGCTGCCGAAGTGAGTCGGGATGGACTTGATCACGCATGTCTCCTTGTTGTTCTTCTGCGCCCGGAACCGGACGCAGAGCGCTGGGCGGGGTCAGCTTAGGTCCGCGCCGGGGAGATGCGTATCGGTGGATGCCCGGACGGCGCCGGGTGTGCGTCAGTCGGAGACCGGGCTCGGAGCTGCGGCGACGGCGACGGCAGCCGTTGCGGCAGTGACCGCGATACCTGCGGCAATCACCGCCAGCAACGTATCGCCGAAGCCGCCGCGTGCGCGCGCGTCAGAACGCGCGCTGGTCTGCACCCGCGGCGCAGCGCTCCACGCGATGCGCGCGCCGGAAGCCTGCAGCGCCTCGACCAGCGCCACGTCTTCGCTGCAGCTCAACGCCGGAAAGCCGCCGGCACGCACGTAAGCCGCAGCGGAGACACCCAGGTTCGCGCCGTGGATGTGCCGGTGGCCGTCGACATCGTGGTAAGTACGTGCGAAATGCTCGCGGATCGCATCCGCATCGGGCCCATGAGCGCTCCAGTCGTCGATGCCGATGGAGCCGCAGACGGCATCGGCGTCGAGTTCGAGCTGTCGTACCAGCCATTCTGGCGAAACGATCGTGTCAGCGTCGGTGAACGCAAGCCAGCGCGCGCCTTTTTCCAGGATCCGATCGGCGCCGGCGGCCCGGGCCCGGCCGACGTTGCGGGCGTCGACACAATGCGTCGCGATCCCGTGCGCCAGTGCGATCTCGCCTGTTGCGTCATCGCAACTGTCGAGAACCAGCAGTATCTCGACCTCTTCGCCGCCCAGCGCCGGATG
>JAQGMX010000016.1 GCA_028292145.1 Variovorax sp. | reverse complement strand
GGCTCTGGAAAGACATCGGAGCCGGCGTGGCACGGGCCGGCGTGAAGTAACTGGTGCTGTTCAACGCTCACGGCGGACAAGTTGGCGCAATGGACATCGTGGCGCGCGAATTGCGGATCGCGCACGGATTGATCGTCTATGGCGTGAGCTGGTTCAACCTGCAGTTGGGCGAAGCGGGAAATCAGTTCGGCGACGACGAACACCGCTTCGGCGTGCACGCCGGCGAGATCGAGACCTCGATGATGCTGGCGCTGGCGCCCGACAGCGTCAGGATGCCGGAAGCGAAAGATTTCACCTCCGCATCGCGTGACCGGGCCGTTGACTACCCCATCCTCGGCAACGGTCGCAGCGCAAAACTCGGCTGGGCGATGGAGGATTACAACCGCGCTGGTGCCGCAGGCAACGCAGCGCAGGCAACGGCTTCGAAAGGTGAAGCAGTGATCTCGGCCGCGGCAACGCAGCTGGCGCTGCTGCTGGCGGAGGTTTCACGCCTGCCGCTAGACATGATCGGCACGCCGGCCGACTGAACGAAGGCTCAACCGGCCGCGAGCGGCCCGGTGGTTCCGGCCGGGACGTCGTCCTCGATCTTGATCGTGGTGTCGTGGCGCTCGTAAGTGCCGATCAGCAGTCCGCTGGCCAGTGCGTGCTCGCGGATGGCATCGACCACTTCGTCGCGGCCCGGAGTTTCGTCGAAAGGCGGCGATACATCCAGCGCAAAAACCTGGAACGCATAGCGATGCACGCCATGTCCGGGCGGCGGATCGGGCGGGAGCCACGCCGTCTGCAGGTAGGAGTTGCGTCCGGTGCGCAGACCTTCCTTGCCCTCGTTGTCCGCACTCGGCAGGGCGGCTTCCGGCAACGCGCTTTCGTCGGGCAGCAAACCGACCACGATCGCGTGCACCAGCGGGCTCGGCGTCGGCGAATCGGCGTCCTCGACAAGAACGACAACCGATACGGTGCCGACGGGCAAGCCGCTCCATTGCAGCGGCGGCGAAACGCCTGCGCCTTCGTGCGCATCTGCGGTGTAGCGGGCCGGAATCGGGGCGTGATCGGCGAACGCGATGCTGGTGACATCGATCGCTGCCATGCCCTGTCGCAAGCCGACATTGTTGAACACGATCTCGTCCAGCCCGGCGCGAACACCATGGAGTGCACGACCGATGACATCAGGTAGTTTTTCAAGCATTCGTACGGTATATCGCGCTCTTGTCCTGCGGTGTGTAGGACGTGACACGACACCTTCTGCGGAGTGCTGTCTGCAGAATGAAGGGCTGCGCCGAGTACGGCTGCTTCTCACTCAACGCTGCCCATGCCCACTGAAAACATTCCTGTTGCCAACTCGCCTGCTTCCGTGCGGCGTTCTATTGCAGAGCCACAGGCACGCGCCGCCACGGGTATCGAGGGGCTCGACAACGTCCTCGGCGGCGGACTGCCGCGCGGCCATCTTTATCTGGTCGAGGGTACGCCCGGGGCTGGCAAGACGACACTGGGACTGCAGTTCCTGCTTGAAGGGCGCGAGCAAGGCGAGCGTGGCTTGTACGTGACGCTGTCGGAGACGGCAGAGGAGCTGCATATCGTTGCGAATTCGCACGGGTGGACGCTGGAGGGCGTTGAGCTGTTCGAACTTGTCAACGAAGAGGGACTCAGTCCATCCTCAGAGCAGTCGATTCTGTATCCGGCCGAAGTCGAGCTGGGCGAAACGACGCGCGGCATCATGAGCGTCGTGGAGCGCCTGTCGCCTTCGCGCGTGATCTTCGACAGCCTGTCGGAGATGCGCTTGCTGGCTCAGGATCCGCTGCGTTATCGACGTCAGATTCTTGCGCTCAAGCATTTTTTCGCCGCACGCGATTGCACGGTTCTCCTGCTCGACGACAAGAGTTCTGCCGGTGCGGATCTGCAATTACACAGCATCGCGCACGGCGTGCTCGGCCTCGATCAGGCGACCGGCGTCTATGGTCCCGTTCGCCGACATCTGCGCATCGCGAAGATGCGCGGCGTGCGTTATCGGGGTGGCGAGCATGACGTGCATCTGGACACCGGCGGCTTGCAGGTTTTCCCGCGGCTGATCGCGTCGGAATACAAGTCGCAATTCATCGCCGCAGTGGCATCGACCGGCACGCCAGCGCTCGACGCGTTGCTCGGCGGCGGGCTGGCGCGTGGCAGCAACACGCTGTTCATCGGACCGTCCGGCGTCGGCAAGACGACGACGACCATGTCGGCGGTCGTCGAGGCGCTGCGGCGTGGGGAAAAAGCCTCCTACTATCTTTTCGACGAAGGCTTGGGCACGCTGTTGCACCGCTGTGCTTCGCTGGGTCTGCCGCTGGAGGGGTTCATAGACAACGGGCAGTTGGAAGTGCTGTCGCTCGATCCGGC
This sequence comes from Variovorax sp., assembly GCA_028292145.1. Lineage (GTDB taxonomy): Bacteria > Pseudomonadota > Gammaproteobacteria > Burkholderiales > Burkholderiaceae_C > Variovorax. The sequence continues at coordinate 2,765 of JAQGMX010000016.1, read as the reverse complement.
GGAAATGTCGCCGGGCCAGTTTGCGAACATGGTGCGCGATGCCGTGAAGGTGCGAGGTTCGAGCGTCATCGTGATCGACAGCTTGAACGCCTATCTGCAGGCCATGCCGGGCGCCAAGTTCCTGTTGCTGCAGATGCACGAATTGTTGAGTTTCCTGAATCAGCAAGGCGTGATCACGCTGCTGGTCCTGGCGCAGCACGGCATCGTCGGCGACATTCGCAGCGATCTCGATTTGAGTTATCTGTCGGACTCGATCGTCCTGTTCCGCTTCTTCGAGGCACGCGGTCAGCTTCTCAGGGCGGTGTCGGTGGTCAAGAGCCGTACCAGCCGCCATGAGCTGAGCATTCGCGAATTTCGCGTCGGAACGGGTGGTATCGAGGTCGGACCGGCGTTGACGGATTTCGAAGGCGTTCTCGCCGGTGTACCGACCTATCGCGGCTCCATTCCCTTGCTGGGCGACGAGTCGCTTCTGGCCTTGTCAGGGCGCGAGACGTGAGCATGGAGCGAAGGGTACTCATTCATGCACCACGCGGGCGCGACGCAGCGGTGGTGCAGAAGCTGTTGCAGGACATTGATCTGCTTTCGGTGGTCTGCACGTCGGCGGATCAGATGCTGGCCGCTCTGGACGAAGGCGCGGCAGCTGCCATCCTGACGGAGGAGTCGCTCGTCGAAGTGCCGGAAGCGCCGTTGCGCGCGTGGCTGACAGCGCAGCCGAGCTGGTCGGACTTTCCGTTCATCGTGCTGGCGTCGCGGGATGTCGGCGGGCGTTCGCGCCAGGCGTTGAAGATGCTGCAGACGCTGGGCAATGCGTTCGTTCTGGAGCGCCCCGTGCATACCGAAACGCTGGCTCGCGCCGCCTATGCTGCGGTGCGCGCACGCGGTCGCCAGTACGCAACGCGGGTGAACTTGCGCCAGCTCGAAGACACGCGAGGTGAGGTCGAACGGCTCAACGCCGAGTTGGAGGAGCGCATCGCCGCACGGACGCGCGAGCTGGCGGGGGCGAACGACCGGCTCATGGCCGAGATCGCCGAGCGCGAACGTGCCCAGGCGGCGCTGATCCAGGTGCAAAAAATGGAGGCGATCGGCCGCCTGACCGGTGGTATCGCGCACGATTTCAATAACTTGCTGCACGTCGTCAACATGAACCTCGACCTCGTCGCGCGAGTGGCGAAGGACGAGAAGGTGCTGAACATCGCGGCCCGCGCGAAGAGCGCCGTGGGTCGGGGTGCCAAGCTGACAGGACAGCTGCTGTCCTTTGCGCGCAACCAGTCGTTGCTGCCACGTCTGACCGACGTGAATGCGTTGCTCGATGGCATGCGAGAACTCGTCGCGGTTTCCGTCGGCCCGTCGATCCAGGTCGAGATGGCACTCAGCGAACGCCCGGCCTGGGCGGTGCTGGATGCCAACCAGCTCGAGATGGCCGTGCTCAATCTGGCGGTCAACGCGAGGGACGCCATGCCTTCGGGCGGTACGCTCACCGTCTCGACACGCACGACAGACGGGGGCAATATCGCCAACAGTCAGTTGCCGCCCGGAGAATATGTGTCGGTGGCCGTCGGCGATACCGGTGTCGGTATCGCGCAGCACCTGCTGACCAAGGTGTTCGATCCCTTCTTCACGACCAAACCGGTCGGCAGCGGTACGGGTCTAGGGCTGAGCCAGGTTTACGGATTTGCCAGACAGTCTGGCGGCATGGCCTCGCTTCGGAGCGAGGAAGGGCAGGGGACGACGGTGGAGATGCTCTTTCCGACGTCGGAGGAACGTGCGGAAACGGCGCAGGCGGCAGCATCGGTGCCATTGAGGCACGATGATGCGCAGCGTCACAAGGTGCTGGTGATCGAGGACGACGCCGAGGTGCGGCGCGCGATCGTCGAAAGTCTTTCGATGCTGGGTTACGTGGTGAGCGAAGCGGCGGATGGCGCCAGCGGGCTGGCTGCGCTCAAAGCGTCACGACACGATCTGATGATCGTCGACTACGCCATGCCGGGGCTCAACGGCGCCGAGGTGATTGCCAAGGCGCGCAGCATGGTCGGAGAGATTCCTGTGATTCTTGCGACGGGTTACGCAGACATGGCCCAGGTCGGCCGCGTGTTGGGTACGCAGTCGATCCTGATCAAGCCGTTCGATATTTCCACCCTGGCTGCGGCTGTGTCCAAGGCCTTGCCGGCAATCGCGCATATATAGTTTTTGTTTTTTCAACCTCGCTCTCATCTCAACTTAAAGGACGCATCATGAGCATCATCTGGACCATTCTTATCGGCTTCATCGCAGGCCTTGTCGCACGCGCACTCAAGCCGGGCAACGACTCCGCCGGCTTTATCGTGACGACGCTGATCGGTATCGTCGGCTCGCTGGCTGCGACCTATCTCGGTCAGGCAATGGGCTGGTATCGGGCTGGCGAGGGCGCCGGCTTCATCGCATCGGTGCTCGGCGCCATCGTGCTGCTCTTTATCTGGGGCATGGTCAAGCGCAAGGGCTGAACAACAGCCGCATCAAGAAGAAAGGGCCGCGAGGCCCTTTTTTTCGTCCGTGGTTTCAGGCCGCTTCCCCCAGGTAAGCAGCCCTGACCCGCGGGTCGTTCAGCATCACCTTCGCATCCCCGCTCATGGTGACCATGCCCGACTCCATCACATACCCGCGGTCGGCGATCTGCAGCGCCCGGCTCGCGTTTTGCTCCACCAGGAGCACCGTCACGCCCTGGTCGTAGACGTTCTTCACCACCTCGAAGATCTTGTCCACCATGATCGGCGACAGGCCCATCGACG
>JAQGMX010000015.1 GCA_028292145.1 Variovorax sp. | reverse complement strand
GCCCAGGCCGGGAAGAAAGTGAACGCCAGCGTGTGTGGCACGGCGAACTCGATCACGTCGTGCGACGTCGTCGAATGGCCGCGCAGCATCGCCCGCGTGCTCTGCAAGCCCTGCAGCATCTCGATGGCCTGGCCGTAGAGCGTCTGGCCAGCGGCGGTCAGGCGCGTCGGGTACGAACTGCGGTCGACCAGATCGGTACCGGCCCAGCCTTCCAGCGCCTGGATGCGGCGCGAGAACGCGGGCTGCGTCACGTGCCGCAACTGGGCCGAGCGGCTGAAACTGCGGGTCTCGGCCAGGCTGACGAAATCTTCAAGCCACTTGGTTTCCATAGCGGATGACTGCGTCAGACGGGAGACACCGCACCGCGTCCGGCGAAGTGACCGTCGGCGTTCGCGATGAAGCGTTCGACCGACGCCTGCACCGCTTCCGGCGACCAGCCGGCGATGTGCGGCGTCAGCACGACGTTGTCGAGCCCAATAAGTAACGCCGGCGGCTGCGGCTCGCTCTCATACACATCCAGTCCCGCGGCGGCCAGACGCCCTTCGGTCAATGCCGCGGCCAACGCCGCCGTATCCACGACGCTGCCGCGCGCGATGTTGACCAGTACGCCCTTCGGTCCGAGCGCATCGATGACGGTGGCATCGACCAGATGCTTCGTGCCCGGACCGCCGGGCGTGGCGACCACCAGGAAATCGGCCCATTCGGCCAGCGCCTGCAGGCTCGCGAAGTAGTCGAGGGCCACGCCATCGCGCGGCTTGCGGTTGTGATAGCCGACTTCCATGTCGAAACCCGCCGCGCGGCGTGCAATCTTCTGACCGATGGTGCCGAGTCCGAGGATGCCGAGCCGCTTGCACGATACGTTCGGCGGCAGCACGAGGCTGTCGCGCCAGACGCCTTCGCGGCACAACCGGTCGGTCCGCACGATGCCGCGCACCGCCGCGATCAGCAGGCCGAACGCGTGGTCGGCCACGCAGTCGTCGTTGGTACCAGCGCCGTTGGCGATCGCGATGCCGCGCGCCTTCGCCGCGTCGTAGGCGATGTTCTCGTAGCCGGCGCCCAAAGCGCAGACAAGTTCGACGGCCGGCATGGCTGCGATTTCCGCGGCGGTCAGGCCGGTGGAGCCGATGGTGAGAACAGCGCGGAACTGCGCGCCCTGCGTGGCGACGGCTTCGTCGCGCTGCGCCGGCGTGGGCGCGTAGGTGATGTCGTAGTTCTCTGCGATGAGCGCGAGATGCGCCTCGGACAGGTTGTGAAGTACGAGAAGCGGAATCTTTCCGGGCATGAATGGTTTCCTGGGAACGTGTCGGACTGGAGGGTCGGACTGAATTGTCGGCCTGCGGGTCAGAGTGCCGGCGAAGCCTCTATTTTCTGCATCGCCCACATCTGGGCATAGCGCGCCTGCATCGCGAGCAGTTCGGCATGCGTGCCGCGCTCGACGATGACGCCGCTCTCCAGCACCAGTATCTCGTGCGCGTCGACCACCGTCGACAGGCGGTGTGCGATCACCAGCGTGGTCTTGTTCTGCGCCGTGCGCTGCAGTTCGGACTGGATCGCGCGCTCGTTGGCCGAGTCCAGCGCCGATGTCGCCTCGTCGAAGATCACGATCGGCGGATTCTTCAGTAGCGTACGCGCGATGGCGACGCGCTGCTTCTCGCCGCCCGACAGCTTCAGCCCGCGCTCGCCGACCGGCGTCTCGTAACCCTTCGGCGTGGCGGCGATGAAGTCGTGGATACGCGCCGCCTGCGCCGCGGCCACGACTTCATCATGCGAGGCGCCGGGCCGGCCGTAGGCGATGTTGTATTCGACTGTGTCGTTGAAGAGCACCGTGTCCTGCGGAACGATGCCGATCGAGGCGCGCACGCTGGCCTGCGTCACGCTGCGGATGTCCTGCCCGCCGATGGTGATGCGGCCGTCCTGGATGTCGTAGAAGCGGTAGAGCAGCCGCGCCAGCGTCGACTTGCCGGAGCCCGACGGGCCGACGACGGCCACCGTCTTGCCAGCCGGGATCTCGAAGCTGACGTGCTTGAGGATCGGGCGCGACGGGTCGTAGGCGAAGCTGACGTTTTCGAAGCGCACGGTCGCGTCGCCGCCGGCCAACGAGAGCGGCGGCGCATCGGGCGCGTCCTGTATTTCGCGGTCCTTCTCCATCAGCACGAACATCTTGTCGAGGTCGGTCAGGCTCTGCTTGATCTCGCGGTAGATCACACCCAGGAAATTCAGCGGGATGTAAAGCTGGATCATGAAGGCGTTGACCATCACCAGGTCGCCCAGCGTCATGCGGCCTTCGACCACGCCCGATGTCGCGCGCCACAGCATCAGCACCAGGCTGATCGCGATCAGCAACTGCTGGCCGGTGTTGAGCATGCTCAGCGTGCGCTGGCTTTTGATGGCGGCCTTGCGGTAACGGTCGAGGCTGGCGTCGTAGCGGCCGGCCTCGAAGTTCTCGTTGTTGAAATACTTGACCGTCTCGTAGTTCAGCAACGAATCGACCGCGCGGCTCTGCGCGACCGAGTCGAGCTCGTTCATGGTCTTCCTGAATTGCGTGCGCCATTCGGTCACCGTCACGGTAAAGCCGATGTACAGCACCAGCGCGGCGCCGGTGATCCATACGAAGAGCGCATCGAACTTCACGCCCAGGATCGTCAGCACCAGCACCAGCTCGATGATGGTCGGCACGATGCTGTAGAGCGACATCGAGATCAGCGAGTGCACGCCGCGCGTGCCGCGCTCGATGTCGCGCGTCATGCCACCGGTCTGGCGCTCGAGATGGAAGCGCAGCGACAGCGCATGCAGATGGCGGAACACCTGCAGCGAGATCGTGCGCGATGCGCCCTCGGTCGCCTTGGCGAAGACCAACTCGCGCAGTTCGCCGAACAGCGAAGTCGAAAAGCGCAAAAGCCCGTACGCCGCAAGCAGGCCGATCGGCACCACCAGCAGCGCGGTTGCCATGTCAGGCTTCGGCGTCATGGTGTCGACCAGGTTCTTCAGCAGCACCGGCACGCCGACGTTGGCGACCTTGGCGCCGATCATGAAAGCCAGTGCGGCGGCAACGCGCCACTTGTACGGCCAGAGATAGGGAAGGAGCCGGCGCAGCGTGGCCCAGTCGGAACGATCGGAACGGGCGGGCTCGGGAACGGAAGGAGACGATTCGCCGCGGTGGCGCATGGAGGGACAATCGTGGTTGTTATTTGTTCTGGATTGTGCCCATGTCTTCTGATTCCCAAAGCCTCCCGCTCGACATGGAGCTGGTGCTCAAGGTCATCCCCATGCCCGCCGACTGCAATGCCAACGGCGACATCTTCGGCGGCTGGGTCATGGCGCA
>JAQGMX010000007.1 GCA_028292145.1 Variovorax sp. | reverse complement strand
CGGTGTGGTGCCAGACCATCTTGTTGCTGGTGCTGGTGCCGTTGGTGACGAAAAAGCAGTGGTCGGCGTTGAAGATGCGTGCCGCATTCCGCTCGCTGGCCGCCACCGGGCCGGTATGGTCGAGCAGCTGGCCGAGTTCCTCGACGGCGTTGCAGACGTCCGCGCGGAGCATGTTCTCGCCGAAGAACTGGTGAAACATCCGTCCGACCGGGCTCTTCAGAAACGCGACGCCGCCCGAATGCCCCGGGCAGTGCCATGAATAAGAGCCGTCCTCGGCGTAATCGATCAGCGCCTTGAAGAACGGCGGCTGCACGCCTTCGAGATAGCTCTTGGCCTCGCGGATGATGTGGCGCGCCACGAATTCCGGCGTGTCCTCGAACATGTGGATGAAGCCGTGCAACTCGCGCAGGATGTCGTTGGGGATGTGACGCGCGGTCTTTGTTTCGCCGTAGATGTAGATCGGCACGTCCGCGTTCTTGCGGCGCACCTCGCCGATGAAGGTGCGAAGGTTGAGCACGGCCGGATCGAGATCGGGGCCGACGGTGAATTCCTCGTCGTCGATCGACAGGATGAAGGCGCTGGCGCGGCTTTGCTGCTGCGCGAACTGGCTCAGGTCACCGTAACTCGTGACACCCAGCACCTCGAAACCCTCGGTCTCGATGGCGTCCGCGAGGGCGCGGATGCCGAGGCCCGAGGTGTTCTCGGAGCGAAAGTCCTCGTCGATGATGACGATCGGAAAGCGAAATTTCATGCGGGCGGCTCCAGGGACGCGGGGAAAGCAAGGCAAATGGCAAAGAGGGGCGAGTGTACGGAATTCGCAAGAATGCCGGCGTCGCCTTATGACTGAGAATGACAGCGTTCAACTAAAGGGAGATGACATGGCGGACTCCACCTGGTGGTGGCTCATAGCGGGAAGCGCCATCGTGCTCGAACTGCTGTCGGGCACCGTCTACCTCCTGCTGCTCGGCATCGGCTTCGCAGCAGCTGCGCTGTCGGCGCACGCGGGCTTCGGGCTGACCGCGCAACTCCTCGTTGCTGCGCTCGTGGGGGTCGGCGCCGTCGCCGTCTGGTACGCCGTACGCCGCGGACGTCCCGCAGAAGCACCCAGCCGATCGAATCGCGACGTCAACCTCGACATCGGCCAGCAGGTGCAGATCGATGCCTGGAATGAAGACGGAACAGCCACGGTGCGCTACCGCGGCGCGCAATGGACCGTCGTTCAGGCGTCAGGCCGAAAAGCGCCTTCCACGCCCTCACCCGGCACGCATCGGGTCGTCGAAGTCGTCGGCAGTCGCCTCGTCGTCGACAAGATCTAAAGTCGAATTAGAAACCCAACCCTTCCACCTTCAAGGAAACGCTCAATGGATTTCGCCGTACCCATGGTCATTCTGGTGATAGCCGTCATCTTCATCAGCCAGTCGGTCAAGTTCGTGCCGCAGCAGAACGCCTGGGTGCGCGAGCGCCTGGGCAAATATCACAACACGATGACCCCGGGACCCAACTTCCTGATCCCGTTCATCGACAAGGTGGCCTACAAGCACAGCCTGAAGGAAATTCCACTCGACGTGCCGAGCCAGATCTGCATCACGCGAGACAACACGCAGTTGCAGGTCGACGGCATCCTCTATTTCCAGGTGACCGACCCGATGCGCGCGAGCTACGGATCGTCGAACTACATCGTCGCCGTGACGCAGCTGGCACAAACCTCGTTGCGCAGCGTGATCGGCAAACTGGAACTCGACAAGACTTTCGAGGAGCGCGACATCATCAATGCGCAGGTGGTGGCAGCCATCGACGAAGCCGCGCTCAACTGGGGCGTGAAAGTACTGCGCTACGAAATCAAGGACCTGACGCCGCCGAAGGAGATCCTCCAGGCGATGCAGCGCCAGATCACGGCCGAGCGCGAAAAGCGCGCGCTCATCGCCGCCTCGGAAGGTCGGCGCCAGGAACAGATCAACATCGCTACCGGCGAGCGCGAAGCTTTCATCGCCCGCTCGGAAGGCGAAAAACAGGCGCAGATCAACAACGCCCAGGGTGAGGCCGCCGCGATCACGGCGGTCGCCGAAGCGAACGCCTTTGCAATCGAGCGCGTGGCCGCGGCAATACGCCAGCCAGGGGGCGAGCAGGCGGTTCAGTTGAAAGTCGCCGAACGCGCCGTCGACGCCTACAGCAAGGTTGCAGCCGATGCGAAGACGACCTTGATCGTGCCGAGCAATATGACCGACACCGCGGCGCTGATTGCATCGGCGATGCAAATGGTCCAGACAGGAAAGTCGGTCGGGCCGGTTTGACGTCCAGCTGCTTTGTCTGTTGCTATAATCGAGGGCTTCGCGGAACGGTGGATGAGCGGTTTAAGTCGCACGCCTGGAAAGCGTGTGAGGGTTAATAGCCCTCCGCGGGTTCGAATCCCGCCTGTTCCGCCAGAAGATTGAGTTAGAACGCTGATACAGAAATCGGAAAATCCAATTCCGGCATCACTCGGCAAACGAGAGAGCCCCTTCTTAGGGGCTTTTTTCGTTGGTTTCACGCTGTCAATTCCCGAAGGAAAGTCATGCTCGATCGCACCCTCCACACGACAAAAGCTGTTGCCGTCGAAGTCCGTCGCGCCGCCGAAGATCTCGCCGTCGTAGCCACGGTGCTCGAGCAGGAGCTCCCAGAAGAGGTTCAGGTGGGCGATGTGGCGCTGGCGATCGCTCATGCCGACGAACTCGAGAAAAAGCTCGAGGCTTCCGCGGCAAAGCTCGTCGAAGCCAACGAGGCGTTGGCACACGAGATCGAAAAGCGCGTCGAGGTCACGAAGCAGCGTGACGAGAGCGAAGCACGCGTCGCGGAACTGACCAAGGAAGTCGACGACTCCCGCGCGTCCTGAGACCGACTTTCACATACGCAAAAAGGGCCCGAGGGCCCTTTTTTGATGTTGCGCTGTTGCGCCACCGGCATCGCCCTGAAGCGATACCGTGTCGAACTACCGCTCAGCGCACGACGGCGATCTGCGTGCGCGCACCGCCCTTGTATGTGTACAGGGTCAAAGCGCCGTTCTTGATGTCGCCCTTTTCGTCGAACGTGATCGGACCGGTCAGGCCCTTGTATTCGATCTTGCTGATTTCCGGCAGGTACTTTTCCGGATCCGAAGAACCGGCCTTGACCATCGCGGCAGCCAGCACTTCGACCGCGTCATAGACGTACGGTGCGTAGATCTGGACTTCGACGCCGTTCTTTTCCTTGAACTTCGTCTTCCA
>JAQGMX010000521.1 GCA_028292145.1 Variovorax sp. | reverse complement strand
TTCGCGGCTTCCAGGCGCTGCAGCTTCACCGCATCGATCACGCGCTATGGAAGAGTGGGCAGACCCAGTTGGCCGTGCTGCTGCAGAACTGGGGCGCCATCCGTTACGCGATGGACATCCATCCTGCGGCGCGGATCGGCAGCGGCATCTTTCTCGATCACGGCATGGGGCTCGTCATCGGCGCGACGGCGGTAGTCGAAGACGGCGCGAACATCTGGCACGGCGTCACGCTCGGCAGCACGTTGACGCAGGCCGGCGACCGCCATCCCAAGGTCCGTCGCAACGCCACGATCTGCGCCGGCGCGACCGTGCTCGGCAACATCGAGATCGGCGAGGGTGCGATCGTCGCGGCCGGCAGCGTGGTGCTGAAACCGGTCGCGCCGGGCATGGTGGTGGCGGGTGTACCCGCCCGCGTGATCGGCATCGCACCGTCGCAGCTGGACGCCATCGACCGTGCGCAGAAGACAACCTCGACCCAAGCCCAGGAGATTTGATGATGGCCAATGTGCAGTTCGGAATCGACCATCCCGTGGTCACCGTGCGCGACTTCGACAAGGTGCGGGCGCAGTTCGAAAAACTCGGCTTTGCGCCGAACCCGGTCGGCTACCACCCGTGGGGCACCAAGCTCTCGCTGATGATGTTCAGGGACAACTTCATCGAACTGATCGCCGTCGACGATGCGTCGAAGTTCGGCACGAATTCAGTCGACGGCTTCTGCTACGGACGCAACGTGGGCAACTTCGTGGACCGTGTCGAAGGGCTGGGACTGGTCGCGCTGCACAGCAAGGATGCCGTCGCCGATCACCGGATGCTGGTCGAGCGCGGGCTGCCAACGCAAGGCCAGATCGACTTTCGTCGGCAGATGAAGAAGCCGGACGGCACGCCCGACGTCGCCATCGTTTCGCTGGGGCTTTTCCTCAACGAGGTGCACCGCGATGTCTCGAACTTCATCTGCCATCAGCATCGTCCGGAGCTGATCTGGGTGCCGGAGTGGCAGGCGCATCCGAACGGGGTCGATGCGGTGACGGCGGTCACTTACCTGGCGACGAATCCGCTGGAGCTCGTCGATCGGTACGCGGCGTTTTACGGCGCCGAGCGCATTGAGAGCAGCGATGGCCCGGTGATCGTCGACAGCGGCTGCGGCGCGATACGGATCGCGACGCCGGCGACGGTTCAGGCGCTGTTCGGCCCGGTATCGCTGCCAGACTGGAAGGGCGACATGCAACCGCACGGCATCGCCATCACCGTCTCGACGCCGCGCTTCGGCGAACTGGAGGCGCTCTGGACTGCCAACGACGTCGCCTTCACCCGCAGTCCACGCGGCACGCTGGTCGTGTCGCCCGAACAGTGCGGGAACGTGATCATGGAGTTCGAGGCGTCCTGATCGCCGCAGTTTCGCCGGTCACCGTGGTTTCGCTCCAGCCGCCGCCGAGCGCCTTGTAGAGCGTGAGCCGGTTGGCCTGCTCGACCAGTTGCAGCCCGATCAGCGACTGCTGCGCCGTGTACAGCGAACGCTGCGCATCCAGCACGTCGAGATAACCCGCGCCGCCGCTCCTGAACAATGCATCGGACAACTGGAAGGTACGCGTCGTCGACGCCAGCAGCGACTGCTGCGCGGCCAGGCGCTCGCCCAGGGTGCGGCGCGCAGCCAGCGCATCGGCCACCTCGCGGAACGCCGTCTGCAGCGTTTTCTCATAGTTCGCCAGCTGGATCTGCTGCTGCACTTCAGCCACGCGAAGGTTCGCGCGATTGGCGCCTCCATCGAAGATGGGCAGGGTGATCGACGGCGAAAAACTCCAGGCCGCGCTGCCGTTGCCGAACAAGCCCGACAGGCTGCCGCTCGCAGTGCCGGCCGAACCGGTCAGGGCGATGCGCGGATAGAAGGCGGCACGCGCGGCGCCGATGTTGGCATTGCTGCCGCGCAGCGCGTGTTCGGCCGCGAGCACGTCGGGCCGTTGTTGCAGCACTTCGGAAGGCAGGCCGGCCGGTGGCGCGAGCAGGCGCGCGACCGGCGCCGAGGTCAGCGCGCCGGTCGACGGCGGCAGCAGCGCGGCCGGTAACGCAGAACCGACGAGAAGTGTCAATGCGTTCCGATCCTGCTCGACCAGACTGTCGTAAGCCGCCGCGTCGGAGCGCGCGGTGTCGACGGTGGATTGGGCCTGTGCCAGTGCAAGGCCCGATTGCGCACCGAGTTCGTAGCTCTGACGTATCAGGTCGAAGGATTTCTGGCGGCTGGCCAGCGTGTCGCGCGCGAACTGCAGGCGCTGCTGGTCTGTCGCCAACAGCAGCCAGGCGTTCGCGACTTCCGAGATCAGGCTGATCTGAGTGCTGCGCCGTGCTTCCTCGGTGGCGAAGTAGCTTTCGAGCGCCACATCACCAAGATTGCGGATGCGGCCGAACAGGTCGATCTCGTAGCTCGAAAGCCCGAGATTCACGCTGTAGTTCGAGGCGATGCGCGCTTGCCCGTTGGCAGCGGTGCTGCCCGGCGTGCGAGATCGGGTTGCCGATGCGCCGCCGCTCAGGTACGGGTAGACCGAAGAAAGCGCGATGTCGTAGCGCGCACGCGCCTGCTCGATATTGAGCGCTGTCACGCGCAAGTCCCGGTTGTTCGCCAGCGCCAGTTCGACCGTGCCGCGCAGGCGCTCGTCGACGAAGAAGTCTCGCCAGCCGAGGTCGATCGGCGCGACGGTCGGCTCGCTGCCGGCCACCGGAGCCGAAGTCCAGGCTTGCGGCACCGGCGCTGCCGGCGTGAACGAGGCGGGCGCGAGGTTGATGCAGCCCGACAGCAAAGCCACGGAAGCGCAGATGAATGCGATCGTACGCATCAGCGGCCTCCTTGCGCGACGAGTTCCGGCGCGCTGCCGCG
>JAQGMX010000517.1 GCA_028292145.1 Variovorax sp. | reverse complement strand
GAAGACGACATCGGCCGGCAGGCTCTTGACCCAGGTTTCGAGTTGCGGCTCGAAAGCGGCGCAATGCGGGCAGTTGTACGAGAAGAACTCGACCACTTCGACCTTGCCGGCCGGCGTGTCGATCGGGGCGCGCTTGCCCAGGGCGATGAAGTCCTTGCCGGCCTTCGGCGCGACGGGGGACTGCGCCTGTGCGGCAGTGCCGGCAGTGCCTGCGATGAGAGGAAGCAGGCCGAGCGATGCAGCGGTCAGCGAAAAGTCACGACGTTTCATTTGAAAAATTCTCCTGTGGGCTGAAAGAGCCTTGGGGCGGCGCGGAGTTCCCGCGCCAGGGGAGCTAGCCGGTCGGGCTGCAGCGGCATCCGCCGCTCAACGCTGGACCCGGACCAGATTGGATTCGAGACCGCCGCTGTCGAGCCGCTCCTTGAGGCGGTCGGCATCGTCCTTCTTGTTGAAAGGACCGGCGCGCACGCGGTAGACGGTACGCCCGGCCTGCTCGCGCTCGGTGATCCGGGCTTCGACGCCCATCAGCGAGAGCTTCGCGCGCTGCGATTCGGCATCGTCGGTGGTGCGGAAAGCACCGGCCTGGACGAAATACATGAACGGATCGGCGCCAGCGGCACCGGCACCGGCGGCAGCGGTCGTTGCGCTTTCGCCGGAATTGCCGCCCGACCGGGCTCGCGCCAGATCGCCGAGCGGATCGCTCGACGCCGGCGGCGTCCGTGCGGCTTCAACCGGCACCGGCGCGCGGGTGGTGCGCGGCGGAACCGATGCCGTTGCGCCCGGCGCGACCGCAGCGGGACTCGAAGCCGATGCGTCCGAACTGGGCGGATTCAGCGGGCCGACCGACGCCGGCTGAGTCGGCGCAGCAGGGCGCGCGCCGGCCTTGCCAGACAGCGGGCCGTTGGGATTCCAGTCGCGGTTCTTGCGCGCCTCGGCTTCGTCCTGCTCGGCGCCGCCGCGCTGCGTCTTGGTCATGAACGGAATCGGCACCTTGGTCACGTAGACCGCGATGCCGAGCGCCACACCCAGCCCGAGCACGATGCCGACGATCAGCCCGATGACGGTGTTGCCGCGCTGTCGTTCGCGCCGGCTTTCGCGGTTTCTTGATTTCATGGTGAGAAAAAAGGGATTCACATCTTGCTGGGCGCACTCACGCCCAGCATCGCGAGGCCATTGTGCAGTACCTGCGCAGTGGCGGCGACGAGGGCCAGCCGGGCTTTCCTGACGGCTTCATCTTCGACCAGGATGCGCTCGGCGTCGTAGTAGCTGTGGTAGCTGGCGGCGAGCTCGCGCAGGTAGAAGGCGACGTCGTGCGGCGCGAAATCCTTGGCGGCGGCGGTCAGCATGTCGGGGTATTTGGCCAGCAGCAGCATGAGCGACTGCGCGGCGGGTGTCGACAGCGCCGCAAGGTCGACATCCATCAGCGTGGCCGCCTCCCCGCTGTCCTTCTCTTTCCAGGCCGCGAGCACCGAGCAGATGCGCGCATGCGCGTACTGCACGTAATAGACCGGGTTGTCGTTGTTCTTGGCCACCGCGAGATCGATGTCGAAGGTGTATTCGGTGTCGGGCTTGCGGCTCAGCAGGAAGAATCGCACGGCGTCGGTGCTGGTCCATTCGATCAGGTCGCGCAGCGTGACGTAGCTGCCGGCGCGCTTGCTGATCTTGACCTCTTCGCCGCCCTTGACCACGCGCACCATCGTGTGGAGCACGTAATCGGGATAGCCCTTCGGAATGCCGACGCCGGCGGCCTGCAGTCCGGCGCGCACGCGGGCAATCGTGCCGTGGTGGTCGGTGCCCTGGATGTTCACGACGCGGTGGAAACCGCGCTCCCACTTCGCGATGTGATACGCCACGTCGGGGACGAAGTACGTGAAGGTGCCGTCCTGCTTGCGCATGACGCGGTCCTTGTCGTCGCCGTAGTCGGTCGAGCGCAGCCAGAGTGCGCCGTCCTGCTCGTAGGTCTTGCCTGCGTCGATGAGTTTCTGCACTGTCGCAGCCACGCGGCCGCTGGTGTAGAGGCTGGATTCGAGGTAGTAGTTGTCGAACTTCACCTGGAACGCCTTCAGGTCCAGGTCCTGCTCGTGGCGCAGGTAGGCGACGGCGAACTGGCGGATGGCGTCGAGATCGGCGATGTCGCCGGTCGCAGTGACTTCGCGGTCGTCGGCCTTGACGGTCTTCTGCGCCTGGAAGTCGGCAGCGATGTCGGCGATGTACTCGCCGTTGTAGGCCGGCGCTTTTTCGCCGCTCGGCCATTCGGCATCGCCGGGTCTGAAGCCGCGGGCACGCAGTTGCGTGCTGTTGGCCAGCGTCTGGATCTGCACGCCGGCGTCGTTGTAATAGAACTCGCGCCAGACGTCGGCGCCCTGCGAAGCGAGCAGATTGCAGATCGCATCGCCCAGCGCAGCCTGCCGACCGTGGCCGACATGCAGCGGGCCCGTCGGGTTGGCGGAGACGAATTCGACCAGCACGCGCTCGCCGGTTGCAGGTTGCCGACCGAAAGCGGCGCCGGAAGCCAGCACTTCGCGCACGACCTGCTGCTTGGCGATCGTCTTCAGGCGGATATTGAGAAAGCCGGGGCCGGCGATCTCGATCGCGTCGACCCAGCGCGAGAAGGCGGGGGTGGCGCTCAAGGCAGCGCTGAGCTCCTCGGCCAGTTCGCGCGGCTTGCGGCCGAGCGGCTTGGCCAGCTGCATCGCAGCCGTGCTGGCGAAGTCGCCGTGGGCCGCGACCTTGGGGGATTCGAACGCCGCCTTGGGGCCGGCGCCGGGGGAAAGTGATTCGAGCGTGCTCGCGAGTGCCGCGAGAAGCTCCTGTTTGACCAATTGCATCGATGGATTTTACCGGGGCTAACCCTGAAAGCTTTGTTCATAGTCATCCGCTGCCGGGTCTGGCCCGTTAGCAGGGACGGCACCGCGCAAAAGCGCTGCAGTCATCTTTCAACCTTCGAGGACACGCCGACATGAACAAGCTCCTGACTCTTCTCGCCCTGGGCGCATGCCTCTCCTTCGGTGCCGCGCAGGCGCAGGACAAGGCTGCCGCGCCGATGGCAGCGCCAGCGGCCGGCGGCAGCTGCGCCACCCAGGCCATCGACAAGAACGGCAAGGCGCTGGCCGGCGCCGCCAAGAACAGCTTCATGAAGAAGTGCGAAAAAGACACCAAGGCAGCCGCGACGCCGGCTTGCGCCACCAAGGCGATCGACAAGAACGGCAAGGCGCTGGCCGGTGCCGCCAAGAGCAGCTTCATGAAGAAGTGCGAAGCAGGCGCCAAGGCCTGACGCGCCAGCCGATTCGGCGGGGCTACTTGCCGTAGCCCCGCGCCAGGAAGACCGCGACCAGCGGAATGACGGCTAGCAGGTGCGCCTGCACCATCACCAGCTTGCGCGCCTTCCTTATTTCCGCTTCTCCGGGCAACGTCCCGTTGTTGCGCAGCGCCTTTCGCCAGCGGATGAAGGTCAGCGTCGGGATGATCGAGATCACCGCGATCACGACGACCAGCGTCAGCTTCGCGTGCAGCAGCGGGTTGGTCCAATACCAGGCGCTGCCCTTGATCCCCCAGACCGTGCGCGCGACGCCGGTAGCGATCACCGCCAGCGCGGCGATGCCGTAGACCCTGTCGATCTTCGCCAGCCGCTCGACCACCGCGGCATTCAGCCACTGCACACGGCACAGCGCCGCCTCGCTGGAAATGAAGACCACCATCGTCAGGATGGCGAGCAGGTGCAGGTACGCCAGGATGGCTTCGAGGGTCATCATCTTCTTTCTGTGGGTGTGGGTTTCGCCGGCATTGTGCCGGCCCAGAAAGTCGATTGCCCGTACGCGGCCTTGAGGAAATCGAGCCACAACCGCACCCGCAGCGGCAGGTGCTTGCGCTGCGGAAACACCGCGTAGATGCCGTTCGGCTGCGCTGCGAAGTCGTCGAGCAGCGGCACAAGACGGCCGGCCTCGATCTCGGCATCGATCTCCCAGCTGCTGCGCCAGGCGATGCCGTGGCCGGCCAGGCACCAGTCGTGCAGCACCTGACCGTCCGAACAATCGAGCGGTCC
>JAQGMX010000499.1 GCA_028292145.1 Variovorax sp. | reverse complement strand
TGTCGACGGTCAAGGTCGATCCGTGGCTGATCGGCGTGGGCATCGGCTACCGCTTCTGAAATTCCTGAAAGTTCGGCCCGTTTCGATATAGGGTCTATACGAAACCAGTCGCCGACGGTCGCGCCGGCTGCCTAAAATCGATCACCGGGCCCAAGTTTCTTGTCGCCCGGTTTTTTTTTGGGATCCCATGCAGATCTTCGACTACGACAACATCCTCCTGCTCCCGCGCAAATGCCGCGTGGAGAGCCGCTCCGAATGCGATGCCAGCGTCACGCTCGGCAGCCGCAGCTTTCGCCTTCCGGTGGTCCCCGCCAACATGAAGACGGTGATCGATGAAACGATCAGTCTCTGGCTGGCGCAGAACGGCTACTTCTACGTCATGCACCGCTTCGATCTCGACAACGTCGCGTTCGTGAAGCGCATGCACGCGCAAGGCGTCTTCGCATCGATCTCGCTCGGCGTGAAGCAGCCCGACTACGACACCGTCGACACGCTGGCCGCCGCCGGCCTCGTGCCCGAATACATCACGATCGACATCGCGCACGGCCATGCCGACAGCGTGAAGAACATGATCGGCTATCTCAAGCAGAAGCTTCCGGGCTCGTTCGTGATTGCAGGCAACGTCGGCACGCCCGAGGCCATCATCGATCTGGAGAACTGGGGCGCGGATGCGACCAAGGTCGGCATCGGCCCCGGCAAGGTCTGCATCACCAAACTGAAGACCGGTTTCGGCACCGGCGGCTGGCAGCTGAGCGCGCTCAAGTGGTGCGCGCGCGTGGCGACGAAACCGATCATTGCCGACGGCGGCATCCGCGACCACGGCGACATTGCCAAGAGCGTGCGCTTCGGCGCCTCGATGGTGATGATCGGTTCGCTGTTCGCGGGGCACGAGGAATCGCCCGGCAAGACGGTCGAGGTCGACGGCACGCTCTACAAGGAATATTACGGTTCGGCCAGCGACTACAACAAGGGCGAGTACCGGCACGTCGAAGGCAAGCGCATCCTGGAGCCGGTCAAGGGCAAGCTGGCCGACACGCTGATCGAAATGGAGCAGGACGTGCAGAGCTCCATCAGCTATGCCGGCGGCAAGGCGCTGATGGACATCCGCAAGGTCAACTACGTCACGCTCGGTGGCGACAACGCAGGCGAGCACCTGCTGATGTGAGGCGTACGGCGCTGCTTCACTTCTGAAGCAGTTCCATCGCGCGCCCGTGAAGCGCATGCGCAGGATTGGCCAGCGCGTCGACGACGCTGAAGTGATGCAGTCCAGGCAAAGCCTCGCACACCGGCACGCGCTTGGCGCCCCACGCGGCGCGGATCAGCATGTTCTGACGCAAGAACTCGTCGCTCTCGTTGTCGCCGACGACGGCAAAGAGTTCGCCGCGCGCTGGTGCCTCCCAGAGCGCCGGACTCGCGCGCTTCGCATCGGCCTCGTTGAGGCGTAGCGAGTCGCCTAGGAATGGCGTCTTGCGCAGCGGCCGCAGATCGTAGAGGCCGGAGATGGCCAGCGCATTGCGCACGAGGTCAGTCGGCAGATCGAGCGCCACGCTTTGCCAGTCGCAGGCTAGCAGCATCGCAGCCAGATGACCGCCCGCCGAGTGCCCGGCGACGGTGATGCGCGACGGATCGCCGCCGTGATCGGCGATATGGCGCCATGTCCAGGCCAGCGCTTGAACGAGCCGCCGTGCGATGTCCGGAATCGTCACCGGATGCCCATCGGTACCGGGACACAGCGGGTAGTTCGGCATCACGACGCAGACGCCCTTCTGCGTGAAGGCAGGCGCGATGAAGCTGTGGTCGCGCTTGTCGAGCGAGCGCCAGTAGCCCCCATGGACGAAGACGAGGACCGGCGCGTTCGATGCAGCGGCGGGGAAAATGTCGAGCACTTCGCGTGGACCGTCGCCGTAGGGCAGATCGATCTGCGCGTCCTTGGCCGTTGTTCTTGCGGCGGCGGACATGCGCGCCCAGTTTTCGAGAAACGCCGGATGCTCGGGGACGAGCGCCCGGTTGTTGTACATGCGGTCGTGCCAGTCGGCGGTCTTGGATTTCATCAAAGGTCCCGCCCTTTCACGCATCGAGCGTCAGATGTTGCCCATGCAACGCAGCCGCGCCGCCAGACACCAGAAACGCGATCGTTTCAGCCGCGACCACCGTCGACACCCATTCGGACGGATTGGCGTCGGGCATGGCCTGCCGGTTGCCCGGCGTATCGAGCACGCTCGGCGCGATGCTGTTGACGGCGATACCGTGCGGCGCCAACTCCGCAGCCATCGCTTCGACCAGCCGCTGAAGCGCGCTCTTCGATGCGATGTAGGCGGCCATCTGCGCGGCGCCGCGCGATGCGCTCTTGGCCGTCACCGCGACGACACGACCGGCGCCGCGCGCCACCATCGACGGCACCAGCGCCTGCGTCACGGCGACGAACGACCAGGCGTTGAGATCCATCATGCGGTCCCACGACGCGCGGCTCAGTTCATGCACCGCCTCACCCATCTCGAAACCGCCGGCGATATGCACGACAGCGTCGATATGCTTGAAGGCGCCGACGATCTGCTGCGCGGACTCTTTCATGTGCTCGACCGAAGTCACGTCGCTCGCGATCAGCAGATGGGCTGAGTTGGCAAGGCCGGGAAAGGCATCGTCCAGTTGCTCGGCGCTATGCCCCAACAAAGCGAGCCGGGCGCCTTGCGTGAGGAAGTGCTGCGCGACGGCTTTGCCGAGAGCGCCTGACGCGCCGGTGATCACGATGTGCAGCGGCTCGGGTTTGGTTGGGATCATTGTTTTTCCAGCTTGAAGATGGGCGATCCTAAGCGGGTCCGTTTTCTGTGGCTATAATCGTGGGATTGCCTGATATGACAGAAATGTTCATCAGGGGCTCTTAGCTCAGTTGGTAGAGCAGCGGACTCTTAATCCGTAGGTCGAGTGTTCGAGTCACTCAGGGCCCACCACCAACATAGCGTACCAGCGCTCAAAAGCCTGCTATCTAACAGATAGCAGGCTTTTTCTTTGGCGCGGTCCCGCGCCCCCTCCGGCGCGGCACGCTCCATTGCTTCTCGCGCCCTACAGCGGATCGAGTGCTTTGCCGCCAACGCGCATGCGGATCGGCCAGGAACAATCTTTCAGCCTCATTGCCTGAAAGACAGATATGAAAGTTCCCCGACTGCTCTCCTCTGCGCTGATCGGCGCCGTCGCCAGTGCGCGATCGATGACACCGATGGCAAGCATCGCAGCGGCACGACTTCTTGGCTACCGCACGCCTGGGCGCCTCGT
The DNA here is from genome assembly GCA_028292145.1 of Variovorax sp. Classification (GTDB taxonomy): domain Bacteria; phylum Pseudomonadota; class Gammaproteobacteria; order Burkholderiales; family Burkholderiaceae_C; genus Variovorax. The sequence goes on along the minus strand of JAQGMX010000499.1, from coordinate 7,807 downwards.
CCTGCTGGATCGCCCGCTGTTCAAATTCGGCGCTCTGGCCATGGGTGTCGGCGAGTTGTTCGGTGACAAGATGAAGACAGCGCCAGACCGAACTGTCTTCCTCGGACTGCTGGCTCGCACCCTGAGTGCAGGCATCGCCGGTGCTGCCTTGGCTCCCAAAGGTCGCGAAGACGTCGGTGCAACCGTTGCGGTTGCCACTGCTGTCCCTCTCGCGTACCTCACGCTGGCCGCACGTGAACGCGCCATGGCGCGCATGGGTCAGACCCGCAGCGGCCTGATCGAAGACGCGCTGATCGTTGCCGCCGGCGTCGCGGTGGTAGCGCTGGCTGTCGGGCGCAGGCGTACGTAATGCCGCCGGAGTGAGCGTTGAAGAGTTCAGCAGGTTCTCGCCCGCGATGGTGTCGACCGCATTGCAGACGATGAAGAGTTCGCCGGGGCCGCTGTCAAACAGCAGTCAGGGCAACACACGGCTCAAAGATCGATCTTCACGCCCATCTTCACCGTGCGCGCAGTCCCCACGGCCAGCCGCGTTCCCGCAGCAGCCCAGTAGCGCTTGTCGGCCGCGTTGTCGACGTTGAGCTGCCACACCGTCCGCTTGCCGAAAAGCACCGCCTCGTAGCGCGCCCCCAGCCCGAACACGGTGAAGCCGCCGACGAAGGCCTGGTTCAGATCGTCGACCGGCCGACGGCCGGTGTAGTAGGCGCCGCCGTTGACCGACAGTCCCGGCACCGGCGCGATGTCGTACGACAGGAACATGCTGGCCGTGCGCTTGGCCGTGTTCTCGGGCAACCGGCCGTTGTAGAGCGCGGAGATGTCGCGGAACTCGGCATCGAGCCATGTCGCCGAGGTCTGCCACGACAGCGCACGCGTGAGACGGCCCTGCGCCGAGACTTCGAGCCCCTGGTAGCGCTGGTCCCCGCTCGCGACGAAGGTGTTGGCGCTGTTCGTGTAGGCGCCCGGACGCTCGATGTCGAACACGGCGGTGGACAGCAGCGTGCCGGTCGGCGCGAGCCAGCGCAGGCCGACTTCCTTCTGCTTGCTGGTGCCCGGTGCCATGCGGTTGTTCTGGTTGACCGTGCCGGTAGGCGCCACGTCGCCCTCTTCCACGCCCTGCGAATACGAGACGTAGGTGGCCAGGTCGGGCGTGAACTTGTAGGTGAGAGCAGCCAGCGGCGTCGTCTTCTTCACGTCGTACGAAATGAGCGGCAGCGTCGCGCTGGGCTGCTGGCTGCTTTCGTAGCGCGTGTGGCGCACGCCGGCGACCAGTTGCCACTGCGGCGAGAAGGTAATGCGGTCGAGCGCGTACAGGCCGAGCTCGTCGCTGTCCTGCGCGCCGGTTGTGGGGCGCGTCGGCATGGCGCTCAGCGGCAGGGCACCGATGACGACCGGGTTGTAGAGGTTCTGCAGCGTGGTGGCGCCGCCGTAGGTGCGCTGGAAGATCGCGTCCTGCGTCTTCTTGCTCTGCGCCGCGCCGATGGTGAGTTCGTGCTGGATGCCGCCGGTCGACAGCGTGCCGAAGAGTTCGGTGCGCAGCAGGTCGGAGCTTTGTGCCAGATCCTGCGAGTTGCCGGTAAGGCGTCCGGCGCCGGTGCGCACGTTGTAGTTGCCGACGCTCGCCAGCCGGCGCGTTCGATCGGCTTCCGAATGACCGGCCTCGACCATCAGCGCCCAGTTCGGGCTCAGCGAATAGTCGGCGCGCAACTGCGCGTTGGTGACTTCTGCGTCGAACACGGCCCAGTCCGGCGCGAGCAGCTTCTTCGGGTCGGGCAGCGACGGCAGCGTGATGACGCCGTTGACCGCGGCTGGCCGCGTGATGCCGGCCTGTTCGGTGATGCGCTTGCGGTACGTCTCGAAGTCGGCCTTGAGGCTCAACCGGCTGTTGACCCGCCAGTCGAAGGCGGCGGACAGGAACTTGCGGCTGCCGTCCACGCCTTCGATGGGCGAACCCAGCTCGCCGCCCGCCGCATTGATGCGCAGGCCGTACTGGTTTTCGTCGCCGAACTTGCGGCCGATGTCGACCGAAGTCTGCGCCCCGCCCTGGTCGTCGATCATGAAGCCCAGCGTGCTGACCGGCGTGTTGCCGGCCCGCTTGGTCACGAAATTGACCACGCCCGCCGGCGAGGTGAAGCCGTAATAAAGCGCCGACGCGCCCTTGAGCACTTCGACCCGCTCCTTGTTCTCCAGCGGGATTTCGGAGACGTTGGGTATGGCCAACGAACCGTTGAGACGGTAATTGGTGCGGTTCTCGACCGCGATGCCGCGGATCACGAGCTGGTCGAAGGTGTCGCCGCCGTTTTGCTGGCGCGTCACGCCGGCGGTGTTGCGCAGCACGTCGTAGACGCTCGCCGCACCTTGTCGCTCGATGACGTCGCGGGTGACGATGTTGACCGTCGCCGGCACGTCTATGACGTCGGCGCCTCGGAACGTCCCTGCCTCTACCGAGTTCGGTGCGAAACCGTTGGCGCGCTGGTCTTCCACGTTGACCGTACTCAATTCGCCGGACGTCTGTTGCGCACTCACGAACGGCGCAACGCAGACGGTCAGGCCTATACAAAACTTCTTCACATTCTCTCCAGCCGCTAAGCCGGGCATTATATGAGAATGCTTCTCATGTAGAACCTTTCAGTTCGCTAGACTGTGCTTTCCGCCGTCAACCGAACCGAAGCCCATCCGTCCATGTCGCAGGCCAAGTCCTTCACAGCCAGCGCGCAGTGGCGGGACTACGTGCTCGCGCTGGTCGCCGTTCTGTCGGCGATGGGACTGCGGTATCTGCTCAACCCATTGTTGGGACAGCAAGGCCCATTCCTGATCCTTTGCCTGGCGATCGTCGTGGCGGCCTTCTACGGCGGGTTTGGGCCGGCGATCTTCGCCACCTTGCTCAGCACCGCCATCGGCACCTGGTTCTTCGTCGGAACCGAACGCGGAATGCAGGATTTTTTCGAAACCGCGAACATCAGCCGCACCGTCCTCTTCATGGTCATCGGACTAAGCATCGCCATCATCGGCGGTCGCCTCAAGAAATCTCGCCACGAACTCGCCGAGAGCGTCAGACAGCTGCGCGCCAGCAACCGTGCCAAGGACAACGCGATGGCCACGCTCGGCCACGAGATCAGGAATCCGCTGTCCGCGCTCCATTCGGCCCAGGAAGTGCTGAAACGTGCGCCCGATGACGCAAAGCGCGTGACCTGGGCCAGCGAGCTCATCGGCCGACAGGTTTCGCAGATGACGCGCATGGCGAACGACCTGGTCGACCTGTCCGGCGTGATGCGCGGCGAGTTCCTGCTGGATCCGCGCCGCATCGATCTGCGGCAGGTGCTCGAACAGGCGCTCGAACAGAGCGGACCGCTGATCGAGAAGAAGGGACACCGCCTGCACACCGATCTCGGCGATGCGCCCGTGGAAGTGCTCGGCGATACGGCCCGACTGGTTCAGGTCTTCGCAAACCTGCTGAACAACGCCGCGAAATACACCGACCCCGGCGGCGAGGTGACGCTCAGCCTGCGGCCGACCGGTATGCGCGAGGTCGTCGTGCGCCTCACCGACAACGGGATCGGCATGCAGCCCGGCACCATCGACGACCTGTTCGAACCGTTCGCACAGGCGCCGGGCGCCGCGTCCAACGCCGAAGGCGGCCTGGGGCTGGGCCTGGCCATCGTGCGGAAGATTGTCGAGACCCACGGCGGTACGGTGACCGCGGAAAGTCCGGGGCTCGGGCAGGGATCCATCATCACGGTGACCCTGACGCTGGCATCGCCGGTCGCAGCATGAGCTTGCGTCTGCCCCGTCTGCCCCGTTTGCCCCGTTTGCCCCGCCGGCCGTTCAGCCTCAAGCTGCAGCTCACCGCCGTGTTCGGCGCGTTGGTCATCGTCGCCTCGGCTGCGATCACCTGGGAACTGAGCGACATGCTGAGGACACGGGTGCGCGCGGACGCCGGCAGGTCGCTCAGCTTCATCGCATCGAACGCATCGCAGATCTTCGGTGCCGGCCTCCGCGCCAATGCGTCGGTGGTCGACGTGCTCGCGCGGCGCGAGGCGCTCTGGGCGGACGGGCTCGATTCCGAGCAGGTCCGCCGCACGCTCGCCACGCTCGAAGTCACGCAGGGAAATGCGGCGTGGATCGGCGTGGCGGACATCGACGGCAGGGTCCGGGCTTCGACCGGAAACCTGCTGCTGGGCGCCAATGTCGCCGAACGGCTCTGGTTCCAGACGGCGCGCAACGGGCTCTTTGTCGGCGACCTGCATCCCGCGAAGCTGCTCGAGCCGCTGCTCCCCGCGAACGCCAGCGGCGAACCGTTGCGTTTCCTCGATTTCGCGGCGCCGATCCAGCGCGACGGCCGCACCGTCGGCGTGCTCGGAATCCATGCCAACTGGGACTGGGCCGCGCAGGTCATCGGCACCGTGCTGCCGCCGCAGGCGCGCTCGGCCGGCATCGAGGTCTTCATCTTCGACCGCAACGGCAACTTGATCTTCGCGCCGGACGGTCGCAGCCAGCAGCTTGCGCGCGAAGGTCTTCGGTTGCCGGCCGTCGAAGCCGAAGCCGCCGTGCTGCCCTGGCACGACGGCGGCGCCTTCCTCACGGCGGCGGCGCGGCTGCCTTCGACCGGGCCCGCCACCGACCTCGGCTGGACCATCGTGGCGCGCGAACCCGCAAAGCTCGCGTTTGCCGCAGTCGACGAAGCCACGCGCAAGGCGTTGCTGATCGGTCTGCTGATCGCGCTGACCGGCGCGCTGCTCGCCGGCGTCGCGGCTCACCGGTTCGGCGTCGACATGCGGCGCATGGCGCGCGCGGTCCGCGATGTCGAAGCCGGCGTCGCCGGTGCGCGCATACCCTCGGCGGGCAGCAGCGCCGAGATGCGCACGCTGTCTCGGGCCGTCGGCAGCATGACGCACCGGCTGGTCACTGCGCGCGAGGAACTCGAGCGCCAGGTCCGACAGCGGACGCACGAACTCGAAATCGTCAACGCCGAGTTGGGTCGCCAGGCGCAGACCGACGCGCTCACCGGCCTCCTCAACCGCCGCGTCTTCGACCCGATGCTGGTGCGCCTGCTGGCCGACTCCCGTCGCAACGGCCGCGAACTCAGCGTGATGATGATCGACGCCGACCATTTCAAGCGCATCAACGACGTTCACGGCCATCCCGTGGGCGACCGCGTCCTGCGCATGCTGGCCGACACGTTGCGCGACCGTCTTCGCGCAAGCGACGTCATCGCACGTTTCGGCGGCGAGGAATTCGCAGTGATCTTGCCGGAGACACCCTCGTCGAAAGCCCGCAAGACGGCGCAGGCGCTGGCAGATCGCATCGCCGGCCATTCCGACCCGGTCTGGGGCGCGGTGACGGTCAGCATCGGCGTATCGAGCTGCGGCGACGGCATGACGCCGCCGGAGGAATTGCTGCGACAGGCCGACGAGGCGCTGTACCAGGCGAAGGCCGAGGGGCGGAACCGGGTTTGTGTGTATCGGCGGTAAATCGCTCGCCGGCCCCATCAAATCCCGACCACAGCCAACCCCTCCGCAGCCACGTGCCGCTGCGCCACCTCCACCAGATGCCGGTGGTGCGTGAAGACGATCACCTGACTTCCCGGCGTACCGTGCGTCCCTCGGGAGAACGCGGACAGTGCCTGCAGCATCGCGCCGGAACGGCCTTCGTCGGAGGTCATCAGCACGTCGTCGAAAACCACCGGCAGATCGACGCCTGCGCTGCGGCGGATGTCCAGCGCGGCCAGCCGCAGTGCGAGGTAGAGCTGGTCCAGCGTGCCTTCGCTCATTTCCTCGACCTTGATGCGCGTGCCGTTGCGCCGTTGCGCGACCAGCGCCGGTTCCTTGCCGCTGTCGTCGCTCAGCAGCCGGTCGAATTCGCCGTGGGTCATGGCGCCGAAATAGGTCGTCGCGGCCTGCAGCATCGGGCCCTGGGCGCGGTCGCGAAAGCGCTTGAGTGCCTCGGCCAGCAGCGCATGGGCTAGGCGCGAACGGATCCAAGGCGCCATGTCGGCGCGCACGCGGGCGGCGGCCTGCTCCATGCCTTCGCGCGCGTTGGCGGCGATGTCCGAGCCGTCGACCGCTTCCAGCGCACGGCGCGTCGATTCCTCGGCGGCGCGGGCCGATTGCAGCGATGTCTCGGTCAACGCCTCGTCTTGCGCCAGCGTGCGTTCCTCGGCCTCCATGCGCGCCAGGTCCCAGCCTTCGAGCGCGCGCCGCAGTTCGTCGATTTCGCGCGACGTGACCTGCGCCAGATGGCTGCGCGAGCGATCAATCTCCTGCATCGCATCGCGCTTGCGCCGGGAGTTTTCCTCGGCTTCCGGCAGCAATGCCGACGAATCGACACCCGCCGCAGCACACAACGCGTCGAGCGTCGACCGATGGCGGGCGATCGTCTTCTCGTGCGCGCGCAAGCTTTCCGCTGCATTGACTGCGGCCTGCTGCGCCAGCGTCCGCTCGCGCTCGATGGCCTGCGCGGCGACGAGCCGCGCGGCCAGCGCGTCGATTCCAACACGAACATCGGGCGATGCCTTCTCGCCGACGTCCGCCATGACGCCGTCGACAGTCGCGGAAAGCAGCGCCAGCGCCTGCCGCGCCCGCAGTTCGCGCGCCTCCGCGACCGCCAGCCGTGCCTGCGCGGCGACCAGGTCGTCGAATTCGGCCAGCCGGGCACGCGCCACCGGCACGGCCGCATCGCCGGGCAGGCCGAGCGCAGCCAGATGCGCGGTGAGCGATGCCGAAGCCGCTTCCAGCGCCGCCGACAGCGCGGCGCTGCGCGTCAGATGCTGAAGCGCAGCGCGCTCCCGCTGCAGCTGTTCGCCACGGGCCGCGTCGGCTGCCTTTTCCCGCTGACGAAAGGTTTCTTCCAGCGCTGTCGCCGTGGCGGACAGCATCGGCAGCGAGATGCTATCGCTCGGCAGCGCGCCGCCGACCGCCGACACGGCGGCGCGCAGGCCGTCAGCCAGATCGCGCTCGACCGCCAGCGCCTCTTCCCGCGCATCGCGCAGCGCCTGAAGCTGGTCCAGCGCGGTCTGCGCTTTCGGAATCATCAGCTGCCATTCCCGCATCGCAGCGGGCGTCAGCGACGGCAGATGGTTTTCCGCCAGCGTGCGTTGCCAGTCGGCCGTACGGCGCTGATCGGCGGCGGCGATGGCGACCAGCTGCTGCGCCAACCCGGCGCGGTCGCTTTCGAGGTTCGCGATTTCCCGGCGTACGGCCTGCAGCGCCGATGAACGCGCCGTGTCGCCGGCCAGTTCGTCGATCAGGCGGTCGGCTTCCTGAACGGCATCGGCGTAGGCGACCGGCAGCGGGCGGCCCTCGGTGAAACCATCGCTGTCGCGGACGTCCTTTGTGTCGAACAGATCGCCGGCCGGCGCAGTGCGCTCTATATATGTATGGCGTACCAGCGCCCAGCCGATTTCCCTGCGCTCGCGTGCCGCCTTAACGTCGTCGCGCGTCGCCGGGACACCATCGGCGAGCAATTCTTGCTGCCGTTGGGCGGCATCCGCCCATGCTGCGGAGATGTCGTCGATGCGCAAGGCCAGCTCGTCGCGCCGCACGGTGCTGGCGCCGTCCTCCTTCAGCGCGAGGTCGATCTGCGCTGGCAACAGCGGCCGGACGCGAGCCAGCGCGGACGCGTCGGCAAGCCCCAGCGCCGCGAGCGCCGCAGCGGCCTGGCGTTCGGCCGTCTTGATGCCTGCCGGCAGCGTCTTCAACTGCTGCAACGTCGAATCGTTGCGCGCGACCTCGGCCTGCGCGATGCGCAGCGCAGTCCGCGACTCGGCCGACGGCAAAGGCTCGGCCTGCGGCTCCGGCGCGGTCGACTCCCGCCG
>JAQGMX010000497.1 GCA_028292145.1 Variovorax sp. | reverse complement strand
CGCCGCCGATCTTCTGCACGTCGCCCTTGTCGAGAAATCGCACGTCGACGCTGCGCTTGGTCAGTTTGGCGCGAAGGATGTCTTCGACCTGCACGAGCTGGAACTCGGCGTCGCCGATCATGGTGATTTCCTTGTCCTTGAGCTCGACGGCGGCGGACGTGCCCTTGAAATCGAAGCGGGTGCCGATTTCCTTGGCCGTGTTTTCGACGGCATTCTTGACTTCGGGAAGATTGGGTTCGCAGACGGTGTCGAATGACGGCATGAAGGCTCCTGATAGCGCAGCTGGGGCGCGAGTGAATGCGACAATTCTCCCATGATCGTGGAGTCCAACACACCGCTGCAGCCCTACAACAGCTTCGGCATCGTCGCGCGTGCGCAGCATCTCGTGCGTATTGCGTCGGAGGCCGACCTGGCCGAATTGCGGGTCGACCCTCAATGGAAAGACATGCCGAAATTCGTTCTCGGCGGCGGCAGCAACATCGTGTTGACCGGCGACGTGAAGCCGCTTGTCCTCAAGATCGAAATCATGGGCCGGCGCCTGGTCGAAGAAACGCCGCGCGCCTGGATCGTCGAAGCCGGTGCTGGCGAGAACTGGCATGAAACCGTGCGCTGGACGGTCGAAAACGGTTTTCCAGGATTGGAGAATCTGGCGATGATTCCGGGCACGGTCGGCGGTTCGCCGGTGCAGAACATCGGCGCATACGGCGTCGAACTGCAGGACCGCTTCGATTCGCTCGACGCGGTCGATCTGGAAACGGGTCAGGCTTTCACGCTCGACGCCGCGCAGTGCGCGTTCGGCTACCGCGATTCGGTGTTCAAGCATGTCGCGAGCGGCACGGATACGTCGCGCGGATTCGGCCTGGCCGGCCGCGCCGTCATCACCCGCGTGCGTTTTCGTCTGCCGAAGCCGTGGAAGGCCGTGGTCGGTTATTTCGACCTCGAACGCAAGATGGAGGAGGCCGGCAACTTCACGCCCGACGCCGCCGACGTTTTCAACTGGGTGTGCGAAGTGCGACGGGCCAAGCTGCCCGACTGGCGTGTGCTCGGCAATGCCGGCAGTTTCTTCAAGAACCCGACCGTGACGACCGAACAGTGTGCCGACATCATCGCGCGCGATCCGAAGATCGTGCACTATCCGATGGCCGACGGCAGCATCAAGCTCGCGGCGGGCTGGCTGATCGATGCCTGCGGCTGGAAAGGGAAGTCGGTCGGGAATGCGGGCGTCTACGAGCGGCAGGCGCTGGTGCTCGTGAACCGTGGGGGCTCGGAAAATCCGGTGACGGGCGGCGAAGTGATGACGCTGTCCAAGGCGATCCAGACCAGCGTCTATGAGCGTTTCGGCATCCGGCTCGAACCCGAACCGGTGGTCATTTAGCTCGCCCCCAGGCTTGCTCACTTCGTGTAGCAGCGCCTACCCCCTGACCGGGGGCAACACCAGCCGCCTGGCGAAGCCGGTTCGGCGGTGTTTCTGGGATTGAGAAAGCCACCTTGCGGTGGCTTTCTCTTTGGGTGCTGCGGCTTACTTCTTGTCGTTGCTGGAGAGTTTGGGGAGGGAGGCGCCGCCGCCTTGAGAGAGCAGGCCGGTCTTGGTGTAGATCGCCAGTTTGTCGCGGGTGTCTACGATGTCGAGGTTGCGCATGGTGAGCTGGCCGATGCGGTCTGCGGGGGAGAACGGGGCGTCCTCGACCTTTTCCATGCTCAGGCGTTCGGGCTTGTAGGTCAGGTTCGAGGAGACGGTATTCAGGATCGAATAGTCGTTGCCGCGGCGCAGTTCGACGGTGACTTCGCCGGTCACGGCGCGCGCGACCCAGCGCTGGGCGGCTTCGCGCAGCATGATGGCTTGCGGGTCGAACCAGCGGCCCTGGTAAAGCAGGCGGCCAAGCTTGCGGCCGCTGTCGCGGTACTGCTCGATCGTGTCTTCGTTGTGGATGCCGGTCACGAGACGTTCGTAGGCGATGAACAGCAACGCCAGGCCCGGTGCTTCGTAGATGCCGCGGCTCTTGGCTTCGATGATGCGGTTCTCGATCTGGTCGCTCATGCCCAGGCCGTGACGGCCGCCGATGCGGTTCGCTTCGAGGATCAGCTCGACCAGGTCGGGGTATTCGGTGCCGTTCAGCGCGACCGGGCGGCCTTCTTCAAAACGCACGGTGACTTCTTCGCGCTTGACGACGACTTCGTCCTTCCAGAACGCGACGCCCATGATCGGGTTGACGATCTTCATGCTCGTGCCGAGGTCTTCGAGGTCCTTGGCTTCGTGCGTGGCGCCGAGCATGTTCGAGTCGGTGGAATAAGCCTTCTCGGACGACATCTTGTAGCCGAAGCCGGCGGCGGTCATGAAGGCCGACATCTCGGCGCGGCCACCCAGCTCGTCGATGAACAGCTGGTCGAGCCACGGCTTGTAGATCTTCAACGCCGGGTTGGTGAGCAGGCCGTAGCGGTAGAAGCGCTCAATGTCATTGCCCTTGAACGTGCTTCCGTCGCCCCAGATGTTGACGTCGTCTTCCTTCATGGCGGACACCAGCATGGTGCCGGTCACCGCACGGCCAAGCGGCGTGGTGTTGAAGTAGGTGACGCCACCGGTCGTGACGTGAAAGGCGCCGGCCTGCAAAGCTGCGAGGCCTTCGGATGCCAACTGGCTGCGGCAATCGATCAGGCGGGCCAGTTCGGCGCCGTACTGCATCGCCTTGCGCGGGATTTCTTCGTAGTCGGGCTCGTCGGGCTGGCCGAGGTTCGCGGTGTACGCGTAAGGAATAGCGCCCTTGTTGCGCATCCAGTGGAGCGCGGCGCTGGTGTCGAGACCGCCGGAAAAGGCGATGCCGACCTTCTGGCCGGCGGGAACGTGTTGCAGGATGGTCGACATGCGAGAGAACTCCGGTTCAGCCGAAATGGCAAATATAGCTATAGGGCTCGCCCGACACGCGGATCTGGAAGCTCGAATTGCCTGGAACGCTGAACTTTTCGCCGACACCCGATGCGATCCATGCGACGCTCCCGCTCAACATGTATTCGCAGCTTCCGCCGGCGCCTTCCATGATTTCAGGCGCGCCGGTGTTGAAAGTGAGTGTCGACGGGAGAATCACGCCGACCGATTTCTTGGTGCCGTCCGCGAGCGTGAGGTTGTGGCTGACGCACTTGCCGTCGAAGTAGACATTGGCCTTGGTGACCACTGCGGTGCAGGCGAGTGTTTCGTTAATCGTCGTCATGTGAAAACGCCCGCCGCGACGGTGTTCTCGAATGAGAACGGCACCGTTCGCCACGGCGCGTCCGTGTGAAAAGGTAGAAGAATGAGAAAAATTCTACCTTCAGCGCCAGCCGCGATGACCGCCGCCGCCCCAGCCGCGCGAGTAACCGAGGTTCAGGGATACGCCGACGGGAGGGTAGTACGGCGCATAGCCGTAACCGTAGCCATAACCCGGCTGCACGTAGACCGGCGCCGGGTAAACCGGCGCGGCATAAGCCGGAGCTGCGTAGTAAACCGGCGCAGGAGCGCGCTGTGCCGTCGACACGACGACGCCTGGCTCGGGCACGACCTGTTCCCAGGCTGGCCGGCCGTCGGACGTCTCAGAGGGTGCGAGGTCGGACTGCGGTGCCACCGGCATAGTCGCCACGCCGTAGGCGCTGACCTCGACTGGGATCGTCGCGCCGGGGAAGGTGGCGGTTCGGGTGGTGTATTGGCGACCGTTGTATTCGTAGGTCACGTTGTAGCCGCTGCCGTTCGCGTCACGGACCGGGTTGGCCGCGATCACGCGTGCCTGCACCTGTTGTCCGCCCTGGCTGCTTTGAGCGAAGGCGGCGCCGCCGACCGTTGCGGCCAGCACGGCCACAAGGGAAAGGCCGGCGGCGGTCATGGATGTCATCTTGCGCATAAGGAACTCCTCAAAAAGGGCCCGAGAATCTGAGGGACCCCGAAAACCGTTGGACGAAACCGATTTGACGCCTTTTTGAACGCCGGGTTCCGGCATTTACCGTGCGGAAACACCGCGTTCTGACGCCCATTGCGCCGCATCGAATCCGATCGTGACCGTGTCTGCGCCGTCCCAGTCGACCACCGGACGCCTGATCAGGCTCGGGTTGGCGACCAGCACCGCACGCGCGCTCGCCGTATCGGTGACGGCGGCGCGAGTGGCGTCGTCCAGCTTGCGCCAGGTCGTGCCGCGCCGATTCACCAGCGCCTCCCAGCCCGGCGACGCGAGCCAGCGGTCGAGTTCGGCTTCGGGTACGCCTTGCTTCTTGAAATCGTGGAAGCGGTAGGCAATGGCATGGTCGTCCAGCCAAGTCCGCGCCCGCTTGACCGTGTCGCAGTTCGGTATGCCGTAAAGGGTTGTCGTCATGCGGCAATCATGCCGGCTCGGTAGGTCGGCGACAATCTCGGCCTCCATGAAAACCCTTGCCGACTGGCTCGCCTACGCCGAGCAACTGCATGCCAAGACCATCGAACTCGGCCTGGAGCGCGTGCGCACCGTGGCCGACGCGCTGGGCCTGGCCTTCGAATGTCCCGTCATCACCGTCGCCGGCACCAACGGCAAGGGTTCGACATGCGCGATGCTCGAATCGATCCTGACGCATGCCGGCTACCGGACCGCCGTCTACACGTCGCCGCATCTCGTCAATTTCGAGGAGCGGCTGCGTCTTGCCGGCGAGGCCGTCGCAGCCGACGTGCTGCTGCCGCATTTCGAAGCCGTCGAAGCGGCTCGCGGTGGCATTTCGTTGACGTATTTCGAGTTCACCACGCTGGCGATCCTGCGCTGCGCCGCCGCGTCCCGGCCCGATGTCGCGATCCTGGAAGTCGGCCTCGGCGGGCGGCTGGATGCCGTCAACATCGTCGACGCCGATTGCGCCGTCATCACCAGCATCGACCTCGACCATATGGACTTCCTCGGCAACGACCGGGAAAGCATCGGTTTCGAGAAGGCCGGCGTGATGCGCGCCGGCCGTCCGGCGATCGTCAGCGATCCGGTGCCGCCGCAGAGCGTGATCGACCATGCGCAGAAGATCGGCGCCGATCTGTGGCGCTTCGGGCACGACTTCAACGTGTCGGGCGACAAGCAGCAGTGGGGCTGGAGCGGGCGTGGGCGTCGTTACAGCGGCCTGGCCTATCCGGCTTTGCGCGGCGCCAATCAGTTGATCAACGCGGCCGGCGTGCTGGCGGCGCTGGAGGCGATCCGGCCGATTCTGCCGATCACGGCGCAGGCGGTTCGCACCGGTCTGGCGATGGTGGAGTTGCCAGGGCGCTTCCAGATCGTTCCCGGCGAGCCGACGTTGGTGCTCGACGTCGCGCACAACCCGCATGCCGTGGCCGCGCTGGCCGAGAACCTTGATGCGATGGGTTTCTATCCGACAACGCACGCCGTATTCGGCGTGATGGCGGACAAGGATCTGGCGCCGATCTTGTCGCGCATCGGGCCGGTGATCGATCGCTGGTATTTCACCGATCTTCCGACGCCACGCGCGGCTGCGGCAGCCGACGTTTTGGCGCGCTGGCAGTCGCAGAACACCCGCAAGGATGCGACCGGAAGCGCTCACGCTTCGCCCATGGAAGCCCTGCAGGCAGCCATCGCCGCCGCAGACCCGGCTGATAGAATCGTCGTCTTTGGATCGTTCTT
>JAQGMX010000484.1 GCA_028292145.1 Variovorax sp. | reverse complement strand
ATGGATCGAAGAATGATCGAACTCGACGCTACCGAGACCGACGCGCACATCGCGCACGATGCGCTTCTGCGCGCCCTCGACCAAATGCTCGCGCTGCGCACCGACGGCCGCGTGCATTGCCCGACGCGCGGCGTGCTGCCCCTGGCCGAAGGCGGCCGGCTGCTGTCGATGCTGGCCAGCGACGGCAACCACGCGCTCACCAAGACGGTCACCGTGCATCCCGACAACGCCCGCTTCTCGCTGCCGCGCGTGCAGGCCGAAGCGGTGCTGATGCGCGCCGACAACGGCGAGCGCATCGCGCTGCTCGACGGCGACGTTCTGACGCTGCGGCGGACGGCCGCACTGTCGGTGCTTGCCGTGACCAAGCTGGCCCCGTCGGCCGAACTTCGCGCGATGCCGGGCCTGCGTCTGGTCATCGTCGGCGCCGGCGTGCAGGCCAGGGCGCATGCGGAAGCTTTCATCGCGCAAGGTGAAGTGACGTCGATCCGGATTCATGCGCGCAGCGAGGCGTCTGCCCTTCGTCTTGCCGAGGAATTGGCGCCGCTGTGTCAAAGCAGAAACGTCGAGATTTCCTGGGTCGACGACCTCGCGGCGGCGCTGGCATCGGCCGACATCGTCGTCACCGCCACCAACAGCATGGCGCCGGTGATGTCCGACGAAGCCGCCGACGCGATCGCGGACGGCACCGTCGTCTGCGCAGTCGGCGCCTTCACCGCGCAGATGAGCGAGCTGCCGCCGTCGCTGATGCGGCGCGCGTTCGTGGTCGTCGACACGCTGGCGGCGTCCCGCACCGAAGCCGGCGACCTGATCAAGGCGGATGTCGACTGGGATGCCGTGCACGAGTTGTGTGCTGAAACGCGCGTCCCGGACGATGCGGCATCGAATCCGCGGCCCATCGTCTTCAAGTCGGTCGGGTGCGCGCTGTGGGACCTGGCGGCTGCCAACTGCGTGCTCGAAGCCGGAGTCGTGCGATGAACACCGACGCGCCCGCGCAGGCGTTCGAGCGCCCCAGCTTCGGCCAGGCGTTCCTGTACTGGCTCAAGCTCGGCTTCGTCAGTTTCGGCGGGCCGGCCGGGCAGATCGCGATCATGCATGCCGACCTCGTCGAGCGCCGCCGGTGGATATCGGAAGGCCGGTTCCTGCATGCGCTGAACTACTGCATGCTGCTGCCCGGGCCGGAGGCGCAACAACTGGCGACTTACATCGGCTGGCTGATGTTCCGCACTTGGGGCGGCATCGTTGCGGGCGTGCTGTTCGTGCTGCCGTCGCTGTTCATCCTGATCGGGTTGTCGTGGGTGTATCTGGCGCACGGCGACGTGCCGGCCGTTGCCGGTGTGTTCTACGGCATCAAGCCCGCAGTCACCGCGCTGGTGGCGCACGCGGCCTGGCGAATCGGGTCGCGAACGCTGAAGAACGCGTGGCTCTGCGGCATCGCGCTGGCGGCGTTCGTCGCGATCTTCGCGCTGCAGGTGCCGTTCCCGCTGATCGTGCTGGCCGCCGGCGTCATCGGCTTCGTCGGCGGGCGCGTGGCGCCGGCCAGTTTCACGGCCGGCGGCGGGCATGGAAAGGCGGGCCGATCGGCCGGTGCCGCCCTCATCGACGACGACACGCCGACGCCCGAGCACGCGCTGTTTGGCTGGCGCCGCTTCGCTCGCGTGCTGGTCGTTTGCCTCGGACTGTGGCTCGCCGGCATGGGCGCGCTGACGGCGCTCTACGGATGGAATGCCGTGCTGACGCAGATGGCCTGGTTCTTCACGAAGGCGGCGCTGATGACGTTCGGTGGCGCGTATGCCGTGCTTCCGTATGTGTTCCAGGGCGCCGTCGAGCACCACGGCTGGCTGACCGCGCCGCAGATGATCGATGGTCTCGCGCTCGGGGAAACGACGCCCGGCCCGCTGATCATGGTGGTGGCTTTCGTCGGCTACGTTGGCGGCTGGACGAAGGCGATCTTCGGCGCGGACGCGCTCTTTCTCTCGGGTGCGGTGGCCGCGACGGTGGTGACTTTCTTCACCTTCCTGCCGTCGTTCTTCTTCATCCTGCTGGGCGGGCCGTTCATCGAGTCCACGCACGGCAAGCTGGGCTTCACTGCGCCGCTGACCGGCATCACGGCCGCGGTCGTCGGCGTGATCGTGAATCTGGCCGTGTTCTTCGCGTACCACGTGCTGTGGCCGCAGGGCTTGTCGGGACGCTTCGACTGGATGTCGGCGCTGATCGGCATTGCTGCGGCAGTGGCGCTGTTCCGCTTCAAGGTCGGCGTGATTCCAGTCGTGCTGGTCGCCGGACTGGCCGGGCTGGTGCTGACCTTATTGGGGAATTAGCCCCGACGCCTTCACCAGTTCCGCATGCAGCTTGATCTCCTGCGCGATGGTCTGCTTGAACTGCTCCGGCGTCGTCGGCGCCACGTCCATGCCGGCGTCGCGCAACTGGGCCTTCACGTCCTCGCTCTGCAGGATTGCGTGGACCTGGCGGTTGAGCTGGTCGACGATCGGGCGCGGCGTGCCGGCGGGCGCCAGCATGCCGATCCAGGTGATCATCGTCATGTTGGCGATACCGCCCTCGCGCATCGTCGGCACGTCGGCGATCAGCGGCGAACGCTTGTCGTCCATGATGGCCAGCGCCGTCAGCTTGCCGGACTTGATGTGCGGCAGCGCTTCGGGCAGCGGCGCAAAGAGCAGGTCGACGTTGCCGCCCAGCATGTCGTTGATGGCCAGCGCGCCGCCCTTGTACGGCACGTGCACCATGCGTACCTTCATGCGCGATTCGAACATCAGCCCTGCCAGATGCTGCGGGCTGCCGTCGCCCGACGAGGCGTAGGTCAGGCCTTCAGGCTTGGCCTTGGCGGCGGCCAGCACGGCGGCGGCGCTCGGAAACTTCTCCCTGTCCTTGACCACCAGCACCATCGACTGGTTCGCGAGCTTGGTGATCGGCGCGAAGTCGGTTTCGGGGTCGTAGGGCAGCGTCTTGAAGATGCTCTTGTTGGTGGTAAGGAAGGATGCGGGAGAGACGGTCAGCATGTAGCCGTCGGCCGGCGCCTTGGTCACCAGCGGCAGCCCGATGCGGCCGGACGCGCCGGCCTTGTTGTCGATCAGGAAGGGCTGGCCGGTCTGCGTGGCGAGCTTCTGGCCGACCAGGCGGGCGATCATGTCGACACCGCCGCCTGCGGGGAGTGCGACCATGACCTTGACGGGATGGTCGGGGTATTTGTCGGCTGCGAACGTCAGGGCCGGAGCGGCGAATGCGAGTGCGCCAAGCGCAGCTGCGAGACAGACATTCCTGCGGTGGGGGTTCATGTGGAAATGCTCCAGATTGGTGAATCGCCACGCTTGTGGGCAATCGTGAATCACATATCCGCAAGTCTTGTGCCAATCTGGTGCGAGCTCGATGCGTCAGCTCATTCGGGGGCGCGACTGGCCGAGCGAACGGCCGAAGCGAGTTTCGAGAGTTCGTCCGCATGCTGGATGGCGAGGCGCGCGAGCTTTTTTCGACCTGCAGCGAGCAGGTGCACCTCGACCTGACGCCGGTCCACCGCGCTCGCCTTCCGTTTGACAAGGCCTGCCTCCTCGCAGCGGGAGACGAGTGCGACAACGCCGTGAGGCTGGGCCTGGAGTCTTTCCGCGATTTCGCCGATGGTCGCCCACTGGCGGTCCGGGAAGCCTTGGGTGTGCAGCATCAGCTGGTACTGCAGGACGGTGATGCCTTCGTCCCGTGCGGCGTCCTCGCTGAATCTCAGAAAGCAGCGCAGGCGGAATCGGAAATCCGAAAGCGCCTCGAAACGCTGTTTTTCTGTGGCGCTTTGTGGGTTCGACATGGGCGTTGTGCGGAGTGAGCCGTGAATGTATCAGCGCCGGGACGGCATTCCTCGAAGCTCAGGGTAATTACTCACAACGTGACATAAAATAAGTCATAGCATGACATATCTGAGCGGAGCCTGACCTGACAAGGTTCGTCGTCGCTCGTCTCGCGCCGCAGTCCCGCATCGGGCGTCCGGCTTCTATCCCATTCGCATCACCTCACTCATGAAAAT
>JAQGMX010000405.1 GCA_028292145.1 Variovorax sp. | reverse complement strand
CGGCCGAGGCGCAGGCGACGTGCGTGGCGGACGGCATCGGCTCAATGCCGACGACGCCCTTGCCGAGCGGCGCCTGCGCCGCATGCACCAGCGACGGCCTGCAGAGCTGCTCGCCCTCGCCCAGGTCGATGAACGCCTTGCCGCTGCGCTGACGCGACATCATGTTCTCGACCGTCGCGATGAAGCCGTAGCCGCCCGTGTTCGAAATCAGCAGGCTTGCGCCCGCCGCGCCTGCGAAGCAATGCGCGACCTGCGTTCCGCTGTCGATCTCGATCAGCGTCGTCAAAGGCTGACCGTCGCCACGGCCGCCGGGCAGCGACGCCACCGGCACGGTGTAGACGCGCACGCCCTTGTCCTTGGCCGTGCCGAAGACCAGCAGCGTGTCGACGGTGCGGCATTCGAAGGCGCCGTAGAGCGCGTCGCCGGACTTGAAGCTGTATTCGGCGACTGCCGTGCCGGCGCCCGCCGGTGCCGCCGCGCTGGCCCAGCCCTTCTGCGCGCGCACCCAGCCTTTTTGCGAAACGATCACCGTCACCGGCTCGTCGATCACCTTGACTTCGGCGACGGCGCGCTTCTCGGTCTGGATCAGCGTGCGGCGCGGATCTTCGAAAGATTTCGCATCGGCCTCGATTTCCTTGACCAGCAGGCGGCGCAACGCGGTCGGGCTGCCGAGGATGTCGTCGAGCCGCTTCTGGTCTTCGCGCAGGCTCTTGAGCTCCTGCTCGATCTTGATGGCTTCCAGCCGCGCGAGCTGGCGCAGCCGAATGTCGAGGATGTCTTCGGCCTGCCGTTCGCTGAGCGAAAAGCGCGCGATCAGCGCCGACTTCGGATCGTCCGCCGCGCGGATGATCGCGATCACCTCGTCGATGTTCAGCAGAACGATCTGCCGGCCTTCGAGGATGTGGATGCGGTCCAGCACCTTGCCGAGCCGGTGCCGCGAGCGCTTCTCGACCGTCTGCTCACGGAACGCGATCCACTCGTTGAGCATCTTGCGCAACGATTTCTGCGTCGGCCTGCCGTCGATGCCGACCATCGTCATGTTGATCGACGACGAGGTTTCCAGCGAGGTCTGCGCCAGCAGCGTGGTGATGAACTCCTCCTGGCTGATGCGCGACGTCTTCGGCTCGAACACCAGCCGCACGGCTGCGTCCTTGCTCGACTCGTCGCGCACGGCGTCCAGCACCGACAGCACGGCGGCCTTGACCTGCGTCTGGTCGGCGCTGAGCGCCTTCTTGCCGGCCTTGATCTTCGGATTGGTCAGTTCCTCGATTTCTTCCAGAACCTTCTGCGTGCTGACGCCCGGCGGCAGTTCGTTGACGACCAGCTGCCACTGCCCGCGCGCCAATTCTTCGATCTTCCAACGCGCGCGTACCTTGAGCGAGCCACGACCGGTGCGGTAGGCCTCGGCGATGTCGGCTGCGCTGCTGATGATCTGCGCGCCGCCCGGATAGTCGGGGCCGGGCACGATCTGCAGCAATTCTTCGTCGCTGAGCCTGCCGTCCTTCCTGATCAGCGCGACGCAGGCGTCGGCGATTTCGCGCAGGTTGTGGCTCGGGATTTCGGTCGCCAAGCCGACCGCGATGCCGCTGGCGCCGTTGAGCAGTACGAAAGGCAGGCGCGCGGGCAACAGGCGCGGCTCGATGGTGCTGCCGTCGTAGTTGGGTATGAAATCGACCGTGCCTTCGTCGATTTCGTCGAGCAGCAGGCTTGTGATGCGCGCGAGGCGGGCCTCGGTATAGCGCATTGCCGCCGCGCCATCGCCGTCGCGGCTGCCGAAATTGCCCTGGCCGTCGACCAGCGGATAGCGCTGCGAGAAATCCTGCGCCATGCGCACCAGCGCGTCGTAGGCCGCCTGGTCGCTGTGCGGATGGAAGCGGCCGAGCACGTCACCGACCACCCGCGCGCTCTTCACCGGCTTGGCGCCGACCGTGCCGTTGGTGCCGCCGAAGCCGAGCCCCATGCGCGACATCGAATAAAGAATGCGCCGCTGCACCGGCTTCTGGCCGTCGCTCACATCGGGCAGCGCACGGCCCTTGACGACGCTAAGGGCGTATTCGAGGTAGGCGGTCTGGGCGTAATCGGCCAGCGTGAGCGTCGTGCCGCCGCCTCCGTCATGGCCGTCGTCGGCGGGCAGGAGGTCGAGCGGGGGTTGGGAATCCATCGTCAGTCGTTCTCGGAAAAATCGGTTGTCTTATTCGGTGATCGCAGCGGGACGGTCGGGCATGTACTGCGAAGTCGGCAGCGCAGGCATCTGCAACGGCTGATCGGAGGGAACGTTGCCGCGGCCGATCGCACCACCCATCTCCATGCGCACGCGCCCCGGCGACTTGCCGCCGACGGTCGCGCGGCCCGATCCGCTGGTCGCGCCCGGTTTCAGGTATGCGTAGAGCTGCAGCACGGTCTGGACGTAATTCTGCGTTTCGCGGTAGTTAGGGATGCGGTTGCCGGCACGCTGCACCGCGCCCTCGCCGGCGTTGTAGGCCGCGAGCGCCAGTTCGATCTGGCCGGGGAACATCGCGATCAGGTCGCGCAGATAACGCGAGCCGGCGGCGATGTTGATGCGCGGATCGAACAGCTTGTCTTCGATGGTCGTGCGCTTGTCCGCCGCCACGCCGTAGCGCTGCGCGGTCGCGGGCATCAGCTGCATCAGGCCGACCGCGCCCTTCGGCGAGACGGCCTGCGCGTTGAA
Source organism: Variovorax sp. (assembly GCA_028292145.1). Taxonomy (GTDB): domain Bacteria; phylum Pseudomonadota; class Gammaproteobacteria; order Burkholderiales; family Burkholderiaceae_C; genus Variovorax. The sequence goes on along the minus strand of JAQGMX010000405.1, from coordinate 873 downwards.
GCCGGATTCTGTCGCGACCAGCGCCTGCAACAGTTCGTAGTCGATGTCGTGCTTGGTCGATGCGGTCTGCAGCGCCGATTTGGCCGTCTTGTAGGTCGGCGAAGCCTCGAACAGCGCGAGCAGCGTCTGCGACGCATGCGGCACCTTGCCGCCGAGAAGGGGCGATCCGATGCCCTTCGCCGTGTCGAAGCTCTGGCCGCCGCGAAAGAAGATGCGATAGCGCTCGTCGAGCTTCTCGGCGGCGAAATGCGCCGTGCCGCTGCTGTCGACGTAGCCGTAGATGTCGGCGGCACGTGCAGCCTGGTGCGACACGAGCAGCGCCGCGCAGAGCGACAGCGGCGCGAACCATTGCACCAGCGATTTGCGAACGATTTCGTGCCTTTTCATGTGTCCATTGCCGGGAAAGTTGAGTCGGATCAGACGTCGATCTCGACGTCGTCGGCGCGCAATTCCATGAGTTCGCGCCGTGCGGCCGCTTCGCCCTTGCCCATCAGCTTGGTGATCTCGCCCTGGGTGGCGGCGAAGTCCAGCCGTCCCAATTGGACCTGCATCAGGCGACGCGTGTCCGGATTGAGCGTCGTTTCCCACAATTGTTCCGCGCTCATCTCGCCCAGGCCCTTGAAGCGGCTGATGCTCCAGGCGCCTTCCTTGACACCGTCCTTGCGCAGCTTGTCGAGCGTGGCGACCAGTTCGCCTTCGTCAAGCGCATACACCTTAGAGGCCGGCTTCTTGCCGCGCGCCGGCGCGTCGATGCGGTAGAGCGGCGGCTTGGCGACGTAGACGTGGCCGGTGTCGATCAGTTTCGGGAAGTGGCGGAAGAACAACGTCAGGAGCAGCACCTGGATGTGCGAACCGTCGACGTCGGCGTCGCTC
>JAQGMX010000364.1 GCA_028292145.1 Variovorax sp. | reverse complement strand
GTTCGGCCGCGAGCGGTGCACCGCGCAGGTTGGTACAGAAGACCGCGACCGCCTGCGGTCGCTCGGCCTCCGGGCCGGCCATGACGTCGCGCACCATCGCGCGAATCGTGTCGGCATCGACATCGGAGAAAGAGAAGTTGTCGCGCAGCCCCAGATGGCGTTCGGCCGTGCAGTCGATGCCTTCCTTCGCATAGTTGCGCACAATGGCCGATTGCACGTCGTCCGTGTAGGGCGACACCAGTCCGAGCCGCTTCACGCCGGTGATCTTCAGGATCTCGTTGAGCGCCAGCACCGAGGTACAGGCCTTGGCGCCGGTGGTGCGCTCGATGGCCTCGCACAGGCCGCGGTCGGAATCGAAGCCGAGCCAGCCCGACGACGTGCCGTTCCAGCCGATCACGCTGCAGCGCGCATGCGAGAGCAATTCGGCGGCGGCCAGTATCTCGCGGTTGTCAAACTGTGCAAGCGCTCCGGCAGACAACGCGATCTCCGTGACCTTGAAGCGGCCGAAATGCGCGCTTGCTTCCGGAAGGCCAGCGAGCATGGCCGAAGTGACCGGCTCGAGCGTGGTGTTGGACGAGGGTGTGAGCATGCCGAGCAGCGTGCGTTGTGTCATTTTTGGGTCTCTTTCGGATGATGGGCCAGCACTGCGGCGAAACGCCAGAAGCATGCCAGCCGACTTGACTGCAAGTGGATACGATGCAGTTTGCATTTTGTATCCGCAGCCCGACCGAACCGTTCCCGTTCCTGTTCCCCGTTCCAATGACAACCAAGACAACCGCCGTCAAGAAGGCCAGCCAGGCCGATATTCACCAGAGCATCTACGACGCGATCGTCGAGCACCGGATGCTGCCCGGCACCAAGCTCTCCGAAGAGCGCGTCGCCGAGCTGTTCGAGGTCAGCCGCACGCAAGTGCGCGGCGCGCTGCAACGGCTGGCCGTCGAGCAGCTGGTCACGCTGATCCCCAACCGCGGCGCTTTCGTGACCACGCCCAGCGTCGAGGAAGCGCGCGACGTGCTCGACGTCCGCCGCACGCTCGAACCCGCGACGGTGGGGCGCCTGATCGCCCGCATCCGGGCCGGCAAGGCGCCGGGCGCCGTCAAGCAGTTGCGCGCGCTGGTCAAGCGCGAGCAGCAGGCACATGCGCGCGGCGAGCGGCGGCAAGCCGTTCGGCTCTCGGGCGATTTCCACGTGCTGCTGGCGGAGCTGTCGGGCAGCAGCATTCTCACGCGGCTGATCCGCGAGCTCACGCCGCTGACCTGCCTGGCGATCCTGACCTTCGACACGCCCACGACCACCGCCTGCCCGAACGACGAGCACGCGCTGTTGATTGACGCCATCGAAGCCGGCGACACCGACCGCGCGGCCCAACTCATGACCGACCACCTGAATCACATCGAACACGCGTTGAAGCTCGACACGCCGCCCGAGCGGGAGATCGACCTGGCGGATGTCCTCTTCGGCTGAGTTTGCAGGCAGCCGGTGCACGAAGACCGCACCCGGCGCATTGCAGCTGTGCATCGTGGCTGTGCATTGCGCACCATCTCAGAGCGTTTTGTATCCATAGAATTATTGAATTGGATACAAATTACTGGCATACAGCTTGCTCAACATGCATCCAACCCATCGGAAGGATTCGCATGTTCAAGACCTTTGCCAGACTTTTGCTTGCGCTGGCGGCTGTCGTGCCGTTCGCAAGCCAGGCGCAGGACGCACCGTCGATCAAGCTCGGCTACGCCAAGTGCGCGCACTGCACGCCGCTCTCGCTCACGCCCGAGAACGCCACCGGCGTCAAGCTCGAAGCCATTGCCTTCAACACCGGCAACGACGTGCTGACCGCACTGCTGTCGAAGAGCATCGACGTCGCCCAGGTCACGTATCTGCACTACGCGACGGCGCTGGACAAGGGCTTCGACGTGGTCGCCATCTCCGGCCAGGTCAACGGCGGCTCGCAGATCCTGGTCGGCAACGACCTGCCCATCAAGGAAAATGACTGGGCCAGCCTGAAGAAGGTGATCGCCGACTACAAGGCGGCAGGCAAGCCCTTCCGCGTCGCGGCATCGCGCGGCAATGCGCAAGACATCCATATGCGCGGCGCCTTCGCCAAGCAGGGCATCGACGTCAACAAGGACGTGCAGTTTATCAACATACCGAACCCGTCGGACCACGTGCAGGCGCTGCGCCGCGGCGAGATCGAGCTGATCTGCTCGGTCGACCCCTTCGCCACGCAGATCCGTCAGCTGAACGCGGCCAAGTTCTTCGCCTATCCGTACGACCAGGCGGCAGGCAAGCTCACCAACCTGATCGTCACGCGCTCCGATGTAATCGCCGGCAAGCAGAAGGCGGTCGAGGAAACCGTGCGCTCGATCGTCAAGGTGAACGACATGATGAGCGCCAACAAGCAGCTCTTCGTCGACACCATCCAGAAGGTCACCGGGCTGGATAAGGCCATCGCCGCCGGCGCGGTCGAGAACCTCTACCCCGACTACCGCATGTACCGCGCGCCGGCCGTCGCCATCGGCGCAATGATGCGCGACCTGAAGTACATCTCGACCGATGTCTCCGGTCCGATCGAGAAGAACATGGACTACCGCTTCCTCGAAGCGGTGACCGGCAAGCCGAAGTCGGCGCTGGGCTA
>JAQGMX010000296.1 GCA_028292145.1 Variovorax sp. | reverse complement strand
CCTTGTCCCAGACCGGCTTCGGGCCGTAGTAGGTCGGATTGCGCTCGAACACCGAACGGTCGCCGGGGCTGTACGAGATGAACTTGTACGGGCCGGTGCCGACCATCGCGCGGCCGGCGTTGTAGTCTTCGGTCTTCGATTTTTCGCCGATGTGCTTGCTCACGATGTAGACCGAGGCGATCTCCATCGGCAGGTTCGGGTTCGGCGTGACGGCCTTGACGATGACGGTCGTCGGGTCCTTGGCGGTCACCGATTCGACGTTGCGCAGCGCGCCGATGTACGACGCGACCGAGCCCGGCACGTTGCGCGCGCGCTGGAAGGAAAACACGATGTCGTCGGCGGTGAAAGGCGTGCCGTCCTGCCACTTGATGTCGTTGCGCAGCTTGAATTCCCAGGTCTTCTCGTCGAGCGCCTTCCAACTCGATGCGAGCGCCGGGTCGAGCTTGCTGCCGTCCTTGGCCTGGACGATCGAATCCCAGAAGTGGAGGGCGAGCGAGCGGTCGCCCGCATGGTTGTTCAGCTGCGGGTCGGCCGAGGAAATCGGGTCGGCGAAAGCGATCGAGAGGTTCTGCTGCGCCTGGGCGCCGGCGCCCAGCAGGAGCACGGCCGTGGCGACGACGGAAAGGGAGAGACGGTTCATGGCGATACCTTTTCGATGAAGGGACGGGGTCGGTAAATACGTTGGACGGTGTAGGGACGAACCCTTAGCGCGCGTCGTTCAGATGGCATGCGCTGGCGTGCTGGATGCCGATGCCTCTCAGCGTAGGCACTTCGATGCTGCAGCGCGGCATGGCGTGCGGACATCGAGGGTGGAAGTGGCAGCCGGACGGCGGCGAGATCGAGCTCGGAATCTCGCCGCGGATGGTGTTGAAGCGCGTGCGCCGTACGTCGATGCGCGGAATTTCGGCCAGCAGCGCCTGGGTGTACGGATGGTTGGGCCGCGCGAAGAGTTCCTCGACCGGCGCGCTCTCGACCACCCGGCCGAGGTACATCACGGCCACGCGATCGCAGACATGCTCGATCACGCCGAGGTCGTGGCTGATGAACAGGTAGGCCAGCCCGAGCTGGTCGCGCAGGTCCATGAAAAGATTCAGGATCTGCGCCTGAATCGACACATCCAGCGCCGCCACCGCCTCGTCGCAGACCAGCATCGACGGCTGCACCGCCAGTGCCCGCGCGATGCCGATGCGCTGCCGCTGGCCGCCGCTGAACTGGTGCGGATAGCGATGCCGCAGCGAAGGATCGAGTCCGGCGCGCTGCAGTTGCGCGATGACGTAATCGTCCTCGCCGGCAGCGTCGGTCAGCCCGTGCAGGCGCGCCGCCTCGCCGACGATGCGCGACACGCGCAGCCGCGGGTTCAGGCTGGCGAACGGGTCCTGGAACACCATCTGCACGCGCAAGCGGGCGGCCAGGCGCGCTTTCGCGTCCAGGCTTTCGAGCGGCGCGCCGTTCACCTGCACTTCGCCTTCCGTCGGCGACAGCAAACCGGCGGCGATGCGGCCGAGCGTCGACTTGCCGCAGCCGGATTCGCCGACCAGGCCGACGACTTCGCCGGGCCGCACCGAGAGATCGACGCCGTCGACCGCGTGCGTGACGACCGGTGCGCGGGTCACGCCGATGCGCCGGAGCGCTCGGCCGAGTCTGCCGGGCGGCGTTTCGGCGCCGAAACGCTTGGTGACGCCGCGCAGGTCGACGAGGGGTTGGACGGTGTCGTTCATGCCGTGGCCTCCGCGCCAGGGTGGTAGCAGCGCGCGGCGTGCGCTGGCGCTTCCGGCCGTGGGTGCGACATCTCCGGCATCGCCGCACCGCAGATTTCGGTGGCGCGGGCGCAGCGCGGCGCGAAGGCGCAGCCGGGCGGCATGTGCAGCAGGTTCGGCGCCATGCCCGGAATCTGCCGGAGCCGCTCGCCGCGCCGGTTGGCGCTGGGCAGGCTGCCGATCAGGCCCTGCGTGTACGGATGCTGCGGATGGTCGAGCACCTCGTCGACCGTGCCGTGCTCGACGATGCGGCCGGCGTACATCACCGCGATGTCGTCGGCGAGACCCGCCACCACCGACAGATCGTGGCTGATCCAGATCATCGCGGTGCCGGTCTCGCGCACCAGCTTCTGCATTTCCGACAGGATCTGCGCCTGGATCGTGACGTCCAGCGCGGTCGTCGGCTCGTCGGCGATCAGCAGGTCGGGGTTGTGCAGCAGCGCGATGGCGATGGCGACGCGCTGGCGCATGCCGCCCGAGAGTTGGTGCGGATAGGCGCGCAGCCGGTCTTCGGGGCTCGGAATACCCATCAGCGACAGCGCGGCCGACGCCTGCGCATGCGCTTCGGCTTTCGTCGCGCGCTTGTGGGCGTGCACCGCCTCGATCATCTGCGTGTCGACGCGCAACACCGGGTTGAGCGTCGCCATCGGGTCCTGGAAGATCATGGCGATGCGGTTGCCGCGCAGTTCGCGCTGCGCCTTCGGCTGGAGCTTCGTCAGGTCGCGGCCCTGGAACAGCACCTCGCCGCCCTCGACCCGCCCCGGCGCATCCACCAGACCCATGATCGAGAA
>JAQGMX010000276.1 GCA_028292145.1 Variovorax sp. | reverse complement strand
AGCGACAGCGCGTCCAGCTCCGCTTCCTGCATGGCCTTGTCGCCGACCGTGAAAGGCTTTGCGTCCGGGTCGATGTCGCCGAGCGAAACCTTGCCGCCGATGCGGTACTTCTTGAAGCTGGTCATGGCGTGGTCATTCCAAAAATGCAAAGAGTTTTCAGCGGCTGCCGATGCGCGCTTCGCCGAACAGCGCCTTGGCCGTGCGCGGCTGCGAGCGCCAGTACTGCGGCGGCACCTCGACTTGCGCGCCGAGTTCCATTGCCGCGCGCCACGGCCAGTGCGGTTCGAACAGCATCGCGCGGGCGAGCGCGATGAAGTCGGCCTGGCCCGCGGCAACGATGTCCTCGGCCTGCTGCGGATCGGTGATCAGCCCGACCGCGATGGTCGGCATGTCACCCGCGACCGCCTTGATGCGCTCGGCCATCGGCACCTGATAGCCGGGCTCCAGCGGAATCTTCTGCTGCGGCGACACGCCGCCGGAAGAAACGTGGATGAAGGCACAGCCGCGCGCCGACAGTGCTTTCGCCAGCACGCAACTCTGCTCGACATCCCAGCCGCCGTCGACCCAGTCGGTTGCCGAAATCCGCATGCCCACCGGGATCGATTCCGGCACTGCGGCGCGCACCGCGTCGTACACCTCCAGCGGAAAGCGGATGCGGTTCTCGACCGAGCCGCCGTAGTCGTCGGTGCGCTGATTCGAGATCGGCGACATGAATTCATGCAGCAGATAGCCGTGCGCGCCGTGCAGCTCGATGGCGTCGAAGCCGAGCGCATGCGCACGCTTGGCGGAAGCGACAAACGCGTCTTTCACTCGGGCGAGACCTGCAGCATCGAGCGCCAGCGGCACTGGATCGCCAGGTGCCTGGGGCAGGGCGGAAGGCCCGACCGTCTCCCACGCGCCTTCGGTTGCCTTCAGCGCCTGACCGCCGGCCCACGGCACATGGCTCGACGCCTTGCGGCCGGCATGGCCGAGCTGGATGGCGATCGGCATGCGCGAATGCGTGCGGACGGCTTTCAACACGCGGGCCATTGCGGCCTGGTTGTCGTCCGAATAGAGGCCGACGTCGGCCGGCGTGATGCGCCCGATGGCCTCTACCGCCGAGGCTTCGATGATCAGCAGGCCGGCGCCCGAAAAAGCCAGCTGGCCGAGGTGCATCAGGTGCCAGTCGGTCATGTTGCCATCCTCTGCCGAGTACTGGCACATCGGCGCGATGACGATGCGGTTGGCGAGCGTGAGCTGGCCGAGTGTGTGGGGGGTGAAGAGTTGGGTCATGAAATCGATCGAGTGAAGGTGGTTTTCATAATCAGCGGCGGACGCGCACCATGCCCTCTTGGGCGGACGAGGCGACCAGCAGGCCGTCGCGGGTGAAGACGCTGCCGCGGCACAGCGCGCGGGCGCCGTTGGCATTGGGGGAGTCGATGCGGTAGAGCAGCCATTCGTCCATGCGGAAATTTCTGTGGAACCACATCGCGTGGTCGATACTCGCGAGCCGCATGCCGGGTTGCAGGTAGCTCATGCCGTGCGGGCGCAGGGCCGTGACCAGCAGGCCGTGGTCCGACGCATAGGCGAGCAATGCGCGGTGCAGCATCGGATCGTCGGGCAGCGGCGCGACCGTGCGCATCCAGATCGATCGCTCGCCCGGCTGCGGCTTCGGCGCGAGCAGGTCGTCGTCCTCCACCGCGCGGAATTCCAGGCCGTGCGGATGCAGGACCCGGGTGCGCAGCCGTTCGGGCAGCCGGTCGCCGATCGCGAGCCTGCGTTCGTAGTCGCTGCGCAGGCCTTCGGGCGGCGCGGTTTCAGGCATCGCGAGCTGATGCTCGATGCCGTCGTCATGCGTCTGGAACGAAGCCGACATCTCGAAGATGATGCGGTCCTGCTGGCGCGCGACCACATGCCGCGTCGTGAAGCTGCGGCCGTCGCGCACGCGCTCGACCGAATAGTCGATGGGTGCGTGTTCGCCCGGCAGCAGGAAGTAGGCGTGCATCGAGTGCACCGGCCGGTTGGCGTCGACCGTGAGATTCGCGGCCATCAGCGCCTGTCCGAGAACCTGGCCACCAAAAACAACTGGCGTGCCGATGTCCTGGCTCTCGGCACGAAAGCGGTCGTCGCCCAGCGGTGCCAGCTGCAGCAGCCCGACGAGATCGTTGACGAGGCTGGCTTGGGTGCTGGAATTCATCTTTCGACGATAGCAAAGGTCAAAAAACAGTGCCAGCGCCTGTGCGACGCGCGGGCTGGGACAATCGACGCCCTATGAAAAAGCAGCGCATCGTGGTGGGTTTGAGTGGCGGCGTCGATTCCGCGGTCACGGCGCACCTGCTCAAGCAGCAGGGCCACGAGGTGGTCGGCATCTTCATGAAGAACTGGGAAGACGACGACGACAGCGAATTCTGCTCGTCGAACATCGATTTCATCGACGCGGCCAGCGTGGCCGACGTGCTGGGCATCGAGATCGAGCACGTCAACTTCGCCGCCGACTACAAGGACCGCGTCTTCGCCGAGTTCCTGCGCGAATATCAGGCCGGCCGCACGCCGAATCCCGACGTGCTGTGCAATGCAGAGATCAAGTTCAAGGCCTTCCTCGACCACGCGATGCGCCTGGGCGCAGAGAAGATCGCGACCGGCCACTACGCCCGCGTGCGCCTGAACGACGCAACGCAGAAACACGAGCTTCTCAAGGGGCTCGATCCGGCCAAGGACCAAAGCTACTTTTTGCACCGCCTGAACCAGGCGCAGCTGGCGAAGACGCTGTTCCCGGTCGGCGAACTGCACAAGACCGAGGTGCGCCGCATCGCCGACGAGATCGGCCTGCCGAACGCGAAGAAGAAGGATTCGTCCGGCATCTGCTTCATCGGCGAACGGCCGTTCCGCGATTTCCTCAACCGCTACATCTCCAAGGCGCCGGGCCCGATCAAGGACGAGCGCGGCCGCACGCTGGGCGAGCACCAGGGCCTGAGCTTCTACACGCTCGGCCAGCGGCAGGGACTGGGCATCGGAGGGCTCAAGGCCAAGGGCGCCGAACTCAAGGCGATCGAGGCGCGCGGCATGCGCGGCGCCGGCGAACATGCGCCGTGGTTCGTGGCGCGCAAGGACATGGCGGCCAACACGCTGTGGGTCGTGCAGGGCCACGACCATCCGTGGCTGCTGTCCCAGGCGCTGGATGCGGACGACGCGAGCTGGGTCGCCGGCACGCCGCCCGCGCCCAGTCCGTATGCGGCCAAGTCGCGCTACCGCCAGGCGGATTCGGCCTGCCGATACGTCGACCTGGCAGGCAGGAACGCCAGCGCATTCAGGCTCGATTTCGATGCCGCGCAGTGGGCCGTCACGCCGGGCCAGTCGGCGGTGGTCTACGACGGCGAGGTTTGCCTGGGCGGCGGCGTGATTTCGGGGGCGGTCGGCCCGGTGTGATCTAAGGAAGCGACGTGACCGATGCATCGGTATGGATCAGCGACAGCGGATAACGCCGGCCGGCCACGTGGTCCTCGATGCACTGCAGCAGCAGCGGGCTGCGATGGCGTTCGACGCTGGCCCGGATTTCTTTCAGCGTCATCCATAGCGTGCGCACGATGCCATCGTCGAGCGCGCGGCCGGCTTCACGGGCGCCCAGCGTGCCCGTGAAGGCGAAGCGCATGTAGGTGACGTCTTCATCATTTCGCCGGGAACGCGCCAGATAGATGCCAACCAGCGCGGTCGGCGCGAAACGGTGCGCCGTCTCTTCGAGCGCTTCTCTCGCGCAACCGTCGGCCGGCGATTCGCCCGGATCGAGGTGTCCCGCCGGCGTATTGAGCCGCAAGCCGTCTACGGTGTGTTCCTCGACCAGCAGGAAGCGCCCGTCGCGCTCGATCACGGCAGCGACGGTCACGTTCGGTTTCCAGCGCACGGATGGCATCGTTTTCATCCCTTGTCTTCGGCCATCAGCGCACGCAGTTGCGCGGCGCTCGGTTGCGGAATCATCAGTGTGACGGTACAGCCCGCGCCGGCGGCACTGTCGATTTCGATCGTCCCGCCGTGCCGGTGCACGGCCGTGCGCACCAGCAACAGGCCGAGGCCGACACCGTGCACTTCCGGATGACTGTCGCGGTGCAGCCGGTTGAACGGCTGGAAAAGCTGCGATTGCAAGGCTGCCGGTATGCCCGGTCCGTTGTCGTGGACGCCGATGGCCCATTGACCGTCGCGACTGACGACGCTGCAGGGCACTTCCGAGCCGAGCGGCGCATATTTGAGGGCATTGCTCAGCACATTGGTCAGTGCACGCGTCAGCAGACTGCGGTCCGCCACGCACAGGGCCTCGTCGACGTCGGCGACCAGGTGCACGCGCAACTGCTTCTTGCGGGCCAGAGCCCAGGCGTCGTCGATGGATTGCTGCATCAGCGCGACCAGATCGAGCACTTCGGCGCGGAACGGCTGCGCTTCGGCGCGCGCCAGATTGACGAAGTCATCGGCAAGGTCGAGTCCGGTCTGCGCATGGCGCTCGATGCGGTCGAGTAGCGCTGCGCCCGAAAGCGCATCGGGTCGGCCGCGCGAAAGCTCGATGGCCGTCAGGATCGACGCGCTGGGTTCGCGGATGTCGTGGGAGATGAAGCGCAGCGCCTCGTCGCGCTGGCTTTGCGCATGCCGCGTCGTCGTGATGTCGATCAGCGTCGTCATCCAGCCCACGTGCTGGTTGCCGGTGTCGAAGAAAGGCACGCAACGCAGCAGCACGATCCGGCCTTCCTCGTCCTCGCCCTCGCCCAGGATCGGCGTGCGTTCATGCGCCTTCAGCGCGCCCGGCGGCACCATCGGCGCCCCGGTGGTGCTCCAGCGCAGATCGGCCAGGAGTTCGTGGACGTCGCGCCCGATCAGTCGCTGCGGCGCCATGCGCCAGTGGCGGGCCGCCGCCTTGTTGGCGATCAGCACGAGGCCGTGGCGGTTGAGCACGAGTGTGGCGTCGGCCATGTGGTCGATCCCGTCGCGCACGAAACGCTGCAGATCGTGCATGCGAAGGCCGGCCTCCGACGAAGCGAGCATCTGCCGGTCGAGAAAATCGCCGACGGGCCGCCGCTGCGGCGCTGCGGGCAGGCCGTCCATGGCCTCATTCAGCCGGTTCGTGCCCCAGCGCAGATAGCGCTCCGCGGCGTTGAGGCGCATCAGGCTCCATAACGGATAGACCAGCAGCAGGCCAAGGAGACCTGCCGCCGGCGCGAACTGGATGCGCAGCAACGGCTGCGCATGGTTGGTGCCCATCCGCAGCGCCACCAGTGCGCAGATCAGGGCGACCACGCCAAGCGGACGCAGCCAGAGCAGTCCGAGAAGCGCGATGACCACGGGAACCAGGTTGTACGCGAGGTTCTGCCACGGCGTCGCAATGACGATGTTTCGCTGGAAACGGATGGCCTGGAGCGTGCTGGCGAAAATTTCTACACCGGGTCTGTTGCTGACCGCCTGCGGGGCGGAGATCGGGTAGGTATCGCCCAGGCTTGCAGCGGTGGCGCCAACCAGCACGAAGCGATCGCGAAAGGTGCCGGGAGGCGCACGCCCTTGAAGGACGTCGATGTAAGACAGCGTCCGGAAGGGAGGCGATCCCGTCGTGAGGACGATGACCTGGTGTTCGCTGCGCAACCAGGGGCCGGGCTTCTCCGGTGCGGCGACCGATGGATCGGGCTCGGCCGGCAACACCTGACCTGCCGCTCTTGCCGTCGCCTGTTTCATTGCCAGCGCAAAGTGCGGCCAGGACCGTCCGGCAAAGCCCTCCCGCAGGTAGAGGCTACGCGCGACGCCATCTTCGTCGACGGCCAGATTCGCATGGCCGATACCTGCCGCGGCGCGCGCCAGGATCGGAATCGGCAACAGTTCAACCGCTGGTTGCGAAGCGTTCGACCCCGCTGATGCCGGCTGCAGCATCATCGGCAACACGACGCATCCGGCTTCGGCGATGGCTGCTGCCAGACGCGCATCGTTGCCGGGGTTCTTCTTGTCGGGCTCGTTCAGAAGCAGATCGAGACCGGTGCAACGGGCGCCGTCGGCCGCGATCTGCCGCAATACTTCGGCATGCATCGCGCGCGGCCACGGCCAGCTGCCGAGCGCGGCAAGGCTTTTGTCGTCGATCGCCACGATCACGGTGTCGGTCGAAGGCGGCTGGCGGATTTCCTCTCTCGACGCGTCCTGCAGCATCCGGTCGATGTGCGGCATCGGCTGCAACAGCGAGACCGCCGAAACCAGCGCGATCAGGCCGAGCGCCAGAAGAAACCACGGCAGGCGATATTCAGCCTCCCGACGCAGGCGATGAAGCCATGCCACGGCGCGAAGCCGGTATCCGCGCGGCCGGCTGCGACTCATGGCCTTTGCGACGGGCTCAAGTGGTTGTCTGCGACGCGGACGGATCCCGCAACATGTCAGAGAAAGCCGTAGCGTCGATCGCTTCGAGCCTGTAGCCCAGTCCGTAGATCGCGGACAACAGGAAGCCGTTGGCCGGACGCAGATCGAGCTTCGTGCGCAGACGCGAAATGTGCGTGTCGAGCGAGCGCGAAGGCGTGTCCGTGCCCAGGCCCCAGACCGCTTCGCGCAGGTGCTCCCGGGAGAGCAGGCGTCCGAGGTTCTGGAAAAGGAACAGCGCCAGCTCGTATTCGCGATGCTTCAGTTCGGCGATCTCTCCCTTGACCTTCAGCGTGCGCGATTGCGGATAGAAGCAGTAAGGGCCGAATGCCAGCTCGGTTTCGTGCTTCGCCGGATAGGCGCGACGCAGCAGGGCGTGGACGCGTGCCTCGAGCTCGGCGATGCGGATCGGCTTGGCCATGAAATCGTCTGCGCCGGCCGTCAGACCTTCGACCATGTCCGCTTCTTCCCGGCGGTTGGTGACGAAAAGAATCGGAAGTCGGCTGTTGAGGTCTTCCCTGATCCATTTGACGATGGCCGGGCCCGACATGTCCGGCAGCGTCCAGTCGAGGATCAGCAGGTCAAAGGTCTGCAGGCGCAACTCGCGCAAAAGCGCCTTCCCTTCGGAAAAACCGTGGCATTCATGGCCCAAGCCTTCCATCGTGAGCCTTATCAGATCTCTCTGGCCTGACTCGTCGTCAAGCGCTGCGATACGCATTTGTTTTCCTTTTTGTGTGACCCCGGCAGTCTAGGTGGAAGCACTGCTAAAAATCGCGAGTCCCCGACATCAGAATGTTTAACTAGTGTGCTGAACGCCAGCTGAAGTTTTAACAAATGTCAACAACTTCGCTTATCGTGCAACGCCAAGTTGGCTTGGTCTGGAGACGCGGCATTGCAACTCACTCAACGTATGAGCCCGGTTTGTGTTGACATTTGTTTAGATTTGTAGGTTCCACGCACGCTTGTCGCAGGACGTAACAAAAAAACGCTTCATGTAAGCTTGACCGAGACAAGCCGCAGACCGCGGCCAGAGGAGACTCCCCATGCTGATAGGCGTTCCGACCGAAACCTTGTCAGGAGAAACGCGGGTTGCCGTGACGCCTGAGACTGCAAAGAAGCTGGTAACCCAGGGCCATGAGGTCCGGGTGGAGGCCGGCGCGGGGCTCTCGGCCAGCGTGACGGATGCCGCCTACGAAGCCGCTGGCGCCTCGATCACCGATGCAGCGGGCGCCTGCGGGGCCGAGATCGTGCTGAAGGTGCGGACGCCGTCGGACGCCGAGGCGGCGATGCTGCATGCCGGCTCGGTCGTCGTCGGGATGCTCAATCCGTTCGATGTCGACGGCCTGGCGCGTCTGGCGAAGGCCGGTGCCACGGCGTTCGCGCTGGAGGCGGCGCCGCGCACCACGCGCGCCCAGAGCATGGACGTGCTCAGCTCCCAGGCCAACATCGCCGGCTACAAGGCGGTGATCATCGCGGCCGATCTCTACCAGCGCTTCTTCCCGATGCTCATGACCGCCGCTGGCACCGTGAAAGCGGCGCGTGTCGTGGTGCTCGGCGTCGGCGTCGCCGGACTGCAGGCGATCGCCACGGCGAAGCGTCTGGGCGCCGTCATCGAGGCGTCGGACGTGCGGCCGAGCGTCAAGGAGCAGGTCGAGTCGCTCGGCGGCAAGTTCATCGACGTGTCCTACGACACCGAAGAAGAAAAGGAAGCCGCGGTCGGCGTCGGAGGCTACGCGCGGCCGATGCCGGCGAGCTGGCTGGCGCGCCAGCAGATCGAAGTCGCCAAGCGCGTGGCGCTGGCAGACATCGTCATCAGCACCGCGCTGATACCCGGCCGCGCGGCACCGACGCTGATCACCGAGGAGATGGTGCGTTCGATGAAGCCGGGCTCGGTGATCGTCGACATCGCGGCCGGGCGGGGCGCCGACGGCGTCGGCGGCAACTGCCCGTTGTCCGAAGCCGACCGGACGGTGGTGAAGCACGGCGTGACGATCGTCGGCGAAACCAATCTCGCGTCGCGTGTCGCCGCGGATGCGTCGGCGCTCTATGCGCGCAACGTGCTGGATTTCCTCAAGCTGATCCTGCCGAAGGAGGGCGGGCTGAAGATCGACCTCGAAGACGACATCGTCGCGGCCTGCCTCGTGGCGCGCGACGGACAGATCACACACAAGAAATAAAGAGACAACGCCATGGACATCGTCAGCCACACCGTCATCAACCTGATCATTTTCGTTCTGGCCATCTACGTCGGCTATCACGTGGTCTGGACGGTCACGCCCGCCCTCCACACGCCGCTGATGGCATTGACCAACGCCGTCTCGGCCATCGTGATCGTCGGCGCGATGCTCGCCGCGGCGCTCACCACGACGTCGCTTGGAAAAACGATGGGCGTGCTGGCCGTCGCGCTGGCGGCAGTGAACGTCTTCGGCGGCTTTCTGGTCACGCGGCGAATGCTGGAAATGTTCCGCAAGAAAGATAAGAAGCCGACGGTGCCGAACGCCGACAAGGGGAATGCAGCATGAGCATGAACGTCGTCACGCTGCTGTATCTGGTGGCCAGCGTGTGCTTCATTCAGGCGCTCAAGGGCCTGAGCCATCCGACGACGTCCATCCGCGGCAACATCTTCGGCATGAGCGGCATGGCGATCGCCGTACTGACGACCGTCGCGCTGGTCCACGGCCAGGCGCAGACGCTGGGCGTGAGTTTCGGCAGCGGCATCGCCTGGGTGCTGGCGGCGCTGGTGGTCGGCGGCGGGGTCGGCGCTTTCATGGCCAACAAGGTCGAGATGACGAAGATGCCCGAACTGGTCGCGTTCATGCACAGCATGATCGGCCTGGCGGCGGTGTTCATCGGCGTGGCGGCGGTGGCCGAGCCGTGGGCCTTCGGCATCACGCCGCCGCCGGTGCTGGCCACGATCGGCGCCGCGGTCACTGCAGAAGGCACGGTGCTGGTCGATGGCTACCTGCGGTACGCGATTCCGTACGGCAACCGGCTCGAACTGTTCCTGGGCGCCGCCATCGGCGCGCTGACGTTCAGCGGCTCGGTGATCGCCTTCGGCAAGCTGTCTGGCAAATACAAGTTCCGCTTGTTCCAGGGCACGCCGGTGTCCTTCAAGGGCCAGCACATGCTCAACCTGGTGTTGGGATTGCTGACGGTCGCGCTCGGCCTGCTGTTCGTCGCCACCGAGAGCTGGACCGCGTTCTTCGCGATGCTGGCGCTGGCCTTCGCGATGGGCGTGCTGATCATCATCCCGATCGGCGGCGCCGACATGCCGGTGGTGGTGTCGATGCTCAACAGCTATTCGGGCTGGGCGGCGGCGGGCATCGGCTTCAGCCTGAACAACGCGATGTTGATCGTGGCCGG
>JAQGMX010000477.1 GCA_028292145.1 Variovorax sp. | reverse complement strand
TGGCCATCGCGCCGGACATGTACGCGCGCCAGGGCGATCCGAAGAGCTACACCGAGATCCCGAAGCTGATGAGCGAGATCGTCTCCAAGGTGCCCGATGCCCAGGTGATGGCGGACCTCGACGGCGCATTGCAGTACGCGGCGGCGAACGGTGGCGACGTGTCGAAAGCAGGCATCACCGGCTTCTGCTGGGGTGGCCGCATCGTGTGGCTCTACGCGGCGACCGGCAAGGTCAAGGCCGGCGTGGCTTGGTATGGACGGCTGGTCGGCCAGCCGAGCGAGCTCACGCCTCGGCATCCGGTCGACGTCGCTCCGCAGATCCAGGCGCCGGTTCTGGGCCTGTACGGCGGGAAAGACCAGGGAATCCCTCTTGACACGGTTGATAAGATGAAGACTGCACTGGCCGGCGGTTCTGCCGCAGCCAAGGCCTCCCAGTTCGTCGTGTACCCCGAAGCGGGCCACGCGTTCCATGCCGACTACCGGCCGAGCTATATCAAGGAGCCGGCCGAAGACGGCTGGCGTCGCGCGGTGGCCTGGTTCAAAGCCAACGGCGTTGCCTGATCTGCATGTGCGGAACGGCGGCGCAGTGAGCCGCTTTCCCCAACGAAAGCCGTCCCGATGGACGGCTTTATTTTTTGCAAGAGAAGAAGAACCATGGACCTGTTGGCCATCATCGTCGCCACGCTTGCCGCCGGCACCGGTAGCGTCTGGATCGCCGCGCTGCTCATGCGCTTCGGCGTTCGGACCGGAGGCGGCGGCGTCAATCCGCAGCATCTGCTGAGCCTCGCGGCCGGCGCGCTGCTGGCAACGGCTTTCATGCACCTGCTGCCCGAGGCATTCGAAGGCGGCGTCGAGCCGTCGCGGCTGTTTGCGGTTCTGCTGTTCGGCCTGGTGTTCTTCTTCCTCCTCGACAAGGCCGAACTCTGGCACCACGGGCATGAGCACCATCACATCCACGTCGAGCCGGAAGGGCACGCAGCGAAGCACGGGCATGCGCAACACGATCACGATCACGGCCACGGTCATGCGCACGGGCCCCGCATCGGCGGCTGGACGGTGCTGACAGGCGACAGCGTGCACTGTTTCGGCGACGGCATCCTGATCGCCTCGGCTTTCATCGCGGACATCCGGCTCGGCATGGTCGCGGCGCTGGCGGTGCTCGCGCACGAGGTGCCGCACCATATCGGTGACCTGATCGTGCTGCGCCAGACTTCGTCGGACTCGCGCGCTGCGCTCGTCAAGGTGTCGCTGGCCGGGACGATGACTGTGCTGGGCGGGGTGGTCGGCTGGTGGCTGGTGGATCAGCTCCACGGTCTGCTGCCGTATTTCCTGGTGTTGGCCGGCAGCAGCTTCGTCTATGTGGCGCTCGCCGACCTGATACCGCAACTGCAAAAGCAGTTGCCGGCGCGGCAGACCGCAGCGCAGATCGCGTGGCTGATCGCGGGGATTGCGCTGGTCACGGTGGTGAGCCAGCTTGCGCATGCCGGCCACGATCACGACGGCGGTCACGACCACGGCGCGCACACGCAGACCCGGACGCAGGCGATTTCCGACGCGAATGCGGCCTGATGGGCGTTGCAACCCGGTCGGATGAGGTGCAGCATGCATCGTCATTCATCCATTCGGACAACATCACCATTTTCAGGACCATTGCCATGAACTCTCCAGATCCCACCCTCCGCACCGGTGCGTTTTCGCCCGAAGATGACGACAACGACAACGACAGCGAGAGTCCGCTGGGCGACGGCTTCGATGCGCCGGAGAGTTCCGACCCCGAAGAACTGGAAGACGAAACCGGCATCGACCTGACCGATGCCAGCGATCTTGATGCCGACAACGTGACTGCGGACGAAGAGCAGGCTCGGGTCGTTCAGGCACCCGACTGATCCGATTCTTCCGTCAGGGCTGTGGGCCCTGACGCGATGGCAAGCCCGGCGTGTTGCTCCAAGCGCTCCAACTGCCCGCATACAGCGCCGTCGGTGCAAAACCCGCAATCTGCATCGCCAGCAAATTCGGCACGGCGCTGACGCCGCTTCCGCATTGGTGGACCACCGTCGACGGATCGCGATTCCCCAGCAGGGCTTCGAATTCGGCGCGCAACTGCGTGGCCGGTTTGAATTTGCCGTCAGGACCGAGGTTTTCGCTGAAAGGGCGGTTCAGCGCGCCAGGAATGTGACCGGCGAACGGGTCCAGAGGCTCGACTTCGCCGCGATAACGAGCGCCGGCGCGTGCGTCGATCACGGTCTGCCCAGGCTGGTCGAGCCGTTTCGCAACGTCGTCGGTGCTGACCAGCTTCACCAGCGAATCGCCAGCGACAAAGTTGGACTGGAAATGGCCGGGCTCTTCCTGGTCGGTCACCGGGCCTCCGGCACTCTCCCAGGCCTGAAGTCCACCGTCGAGCACGGCCACTGCCTCGTGGCCCATCCACTTCAGCATCCACCACAGGCGGCCACAGTAGTTGGCGCCGTTGCGGTCGTAGACGACAGCCTGCATGTCGTTCCGAAAACCGACGCTCGACAGCCACTTGGCG
>JAQGMX010000199.1 GCA_028292145.1 Variovorax sp. | reverse complement strand
CCAGCGGTGCAAGCGGCTGGCCTTATTGACCACGTGAACATCTTGGAACGCCAGCCCTCGCTGCGCTTGCCCCATTTGCTATTAAAAATAGAGTGCCCGTGTTGAGCACGCGCTGTCAAACTGGCTGCGCAAGGTGGATCGGACAAAATGCCACCATGAAAGCCGCAGACATTTTGATCAGTGAAGTGGGCCCGCGCGACGGCCTTCAATCGGTCGCGGCCACCATGCCGACGGCCGACAAGCTGCGCTGGATCGACGCGCTCCACGCCGCCGGCGTGCGCGAGATCGAAGTCGCTTCCTTCGTACCTGCGCGTCTGCTGCCGCAGATGGCCGATGCCGCCGAAGTCGTGCGTCACGCGATCACGCTGCCCGGCCTGACCGTGATGGCGCTGGTGCCGAACCGGCGCGGCGCGCAGGCGGCGCTGGAGGCCGGCGTGCACAAGCTGACCATGCCCGTATCGGCCAGCGCCGCGCATTCGCTGGCCAACGTCCGCAAGACGCGCGAGGAGATGGTCGACGAGGTTCGCGCCATTGCCGAACTGCGCCGCGAGCTGGCGCCGCACATCCGGCTCGAAGCCGGCATCTCGACGGCTTTCGGCTGCACGATGCAGGGCGACGTGCCGGAAGACGAGGTGATCTGGCTGGCGGCGCTGTGCGTCGAAGCGGGCGCCGACGAAGCCGGCCTGTCGGACACCGTCGGCTATGCCAACCCGGCGCAGGTGCGGCGGCTGTTCCGCCGCCTGCGCGCCGAGCTCGGCGACCGGGCCGGCGCCGCGCACATGCACAACACGCGCGGCCTCGGGCTTGCCAACTGTCTGGCTGCCTACGAAGAAGGCGTGCGCACCTTCGACGCGTCGCTCGGCGGCCTCGGCGGCTGCCCGTATGCGCCGGGCGCGTCGGGCAACGTCGTCACCGAAGACCTGGTCTTCATGCTCGAGGCGATGGGCGTGCGCACCGGCATCGACCTGCAGCGGCTGATGGCCGCGCGCGCGCCGCTGATCGCCGGTCTGCCGGGCGAAGCCGTTTACGGCATGACGCCCGAAGCCGGCCTGCCCAAAGGGTTCGTCCAGGGACACTACGCCCATGTCTGAAGAAAACCAACAACTGCCGTACGCCGGCATTCGCGTCGTCGAATTCACCCACATGGTCATGGGACCGACCTGCGGCCTGCTGCTCGGCGACCTCGGCGCCGAAGTCATCAAGGTCGAGCCGATCGAAGGCGACAACACGCGCCGGCTGCTCGGCTCCGGCGCCGGCTTCTTCCCGGCCTTCAACCGCAACAAGAAGAGCATCGCGCTCGACCTGAAGCAGCCCGAAGGCGTCGAGGCCGCGCTGCGGCTGATCGCCACCGCCGACATCGTCAGCGAGAACTTCAAGCCCGGCACCATGAAGAAGCTGGGGCTCGACTACGAAACGCTGAAGAAGCTGAATCCGCGCCTCATCTACGTCAGCCACAAGGGCTTCCTGCCCGGCCCCTACGACCACCGCACCGCCCTGGACGAGGTGGTGCAGATGATGGGCGGCCTGGCCTACATGACCGGCCGCAGCGGCGACCCGCTGCGCGCGGGCACCAGCGTGAACGACATCATGGGCGGCATGTTCGGTGCCATCGGCGCGATGGCGGCGTTGCGCCAGCGCGACATCACCGGCAAGGGCAGCGAGGTGCAATCGGCGCTGTTCGAGAACAACGTGCTGTTGGTCGCGCAGCACATGATGCAGTTCGCCGCTACCGGCAAGGCAGCGGACCCGATGCCGAGCCGCATTTCCGCCTGGGCGGTGTATGACGTGTTCACGGTCAAGGACGGCGAGCAGATCTTCCTGGCCGCCGTCAGCGACAAGCAGTGGGCCATCTTCTGCAAGGCGTTCGGGCTGGAGGAAATGATGGCCGACCCGCGCCTCAAGTCCAACAACGACCGCGTGCGGGCGCGCGACTGGATGATGCCGATCCTGCGCTCGCACCTGGCCGACCGCAGCGCCGCCGAACTGAGTGCCGTGTTCGAGGCGAACGAGCTGCCCTTCGCGCCGATCACGAAGCCGCAGGCGCTGTTCGACGATCCGCACCTGAACGCGACCGGCGGATTGGCACCGGTGCGCATGAACGACGGCAGCATGTCGAAAGTGCCGCTGCTGCCGCTGACGCTCGACGGCGAGCGGCCCGGCATCCGCCTGCAGCCGCCGCTGCTTGGCGAACACACGGACGAGTTGCTGAAGGAAATCGGCTACGGCGAGGACGAGATCGCGCGCTTCAAGGCCGCGCAGATCACGGCTGCGCTGCCTGCCAGCCCCCACCCAGCGCCCGGTCTAGATTGACGCGCGCCGTCAGCGCGTCTGCACGCAACTGCAGCGCCGTCTGCTGCGCGCTGAACAGGTTGCGCTGCGCATCGAGTTCGTCGAGGTGCGAGGCATAGCCTTCGCGATAGCGGTTGCTCGCCACGCGCAGCGTTTCCTGTAGCGCGACGCGTTGCGCTTCGACCTCCACGCTCTGCCGCGCGAGTTCGTCGACCGCCGAGAGCTGGTCTTCCACCTCGCCGAAAGCCGTCAGCACGGTCTTTTCATAACCGGCCAGCGCCTGCTCGCGCCGGGCATCGGATGCGCCGACCTGCGCGCGCAACCGTCCACCCTCGAACAGCGGCGCGAGGATACTGCCGCCGATGCTCCAGAGCTTGAACGGATCTCCGGTCAGCGCGCTGGAACTGATGCTGCCGAGCGTCGCCGACAGCCGCAGCGAGGGCAGCAATTGCGCCCGCGCTGCCGCCAGCTGCGCATCCGTCGCGGCCAGTTGCGCCTCCGCGCCGACGATGTCCGGCCGCCGCCGCAGCAGATCCGACGGCAGACCGACGTCCGGCAGCGGCACGAGGCGCAGTTCGGTCAGCGAAAGCCCGCGTTCGATCGGCCCTGGCGATGCGCCGGTTAGCACGCCGAGCGCGTGTTCCTGGCGGCGGATCGCCAGTTGCAGCTGCGGAATCACCGCCGCCGTCGCGCGGTATTCGGCTTCGCTCTGCTGCGTCTCGAGCGCCGACGTGTAGCCGCGCGACTGGCGCGAGCGCGCGAGGTCGAGTGCCGACGCGCGCGCTTCCAGCGTCTGCCGCGCCACGTCGAGCCGCGCGTCGAGTGCGCGCAGGTTGATGTAGCCGGACGCGGTGGTGGCGGCCACGCTCAGCGCGGCGCTGTAGCGCGCGGCTTCGCTGGCCTGCAACTGCGCGGCGGCGGACTGGTTCAGTGCATCGAGCCGGCCCCACAGATCGACCTCGTACGCCGCCTGGAACTGCGGTTGCGTCACGGTCGAGAGATAGGGCTTGCCGGTCGCGGCGCTCACGCTGCGGCTGCGGCTCTCGCCGACACCGAAATCCAGCGTCGGCAGGGCGGCGGCGCGTTGGATGTCGCCGAGCGCGCGCGCTTCGGCGACGCGGGCGGCGGCGCTGCGCAGGTCGGTGTTGCGCGCCAAGGCCTGGGCGATGAGCCGGTCGAGCGCCGGATCGCCGAAATCGCGCCACCAGCGGGTGCCGAGCGGTCGGCGGGGCAGGGCTTCGGCGACGGGTTGGCCCTGCCAGACGGACGGGACGTCGGCTGCGAGCGCCGGGGCTGTCGTCGGCGCCGTGCTGCAGGCCTGGAGCATCAGGACGGCAGAAAGCGCGACGGCGCCGAATGCGGGCGTGTACCTCATGAACCGCTCCCGGCCGGCGCACTTGCAACCGGCGTCGCTGTGCCGCCCCGCGTGTCCACGCTCACCACCACCGACATCCCCGGCCGCAGATGCTGCGCCGCAGCCTGGTCCGGATCGACCGCGATGCGCACCGACAGCCGCTGCGGGATCTTGGTGAAATTGCCGG
>JAQGMX010000163.1 GCA_028292145.1 Variovorax sp. | reverse complement strand
CCGCAGGCCGTGACGGTGCTGGCGCGGCTGTCGCCCGGCATCGAGCGCTTCGTCTTCATGACCGGCGGTGCGGTGCAGATCGGCGATGGATCGGTCAACGTGCCGGCGTTCGTGACCCGCAGCGGCTACACCGGAGAAGACGGCTTCGAGATATCGGTGAAAGCAGGCGACGCCGAAGCCCTCGCCCGGCTCCTGCTGGCCCAGCCGGAAGTCAAGCCGATCGGCCTCGGCGCGCGCAACTCGCTGCGCCTCGAGGCCGGCCTTTGCCTTTACGGCGCCGACATCGACACCACGACCACGCCGGTCGAAGCATCGCTCAACTGGGCGATGCAGAAAGTGCGTCGCACAGGCGGCGCGCGCGCGGGCGGATTCCCGGGTGCGGACAAGATCCTGGCGCAGTTGGAGATCGCGCAGGCAGGCGCCGCGACCGCCGCTGCGCTGCCCCCCAGCGCCGATCACCACACCTTGCGGCGCAAGCGCGTCGGCCTGGTGGCACTCGAACGCATCCCGGTGCGCGACGGTTCGCCGCTCGAATCCTTCGAAGGCCAGCCGATCGGCCAGGTCACGAGCGGCCTGCTCGGCCCGAGCGTTGACCGCCCCATCGCGATGGGCTACGTCGCGACCGCCTACAGCGAGCCCGGCACCCGCATCCAGGCCGTCGTTCGCGGCAAGCCGGTGCCGATGGAAGTCTGTACGCTGCCTTTCATCCCGGCAAACTACTTCCGCGGCTGACTTTCCACCCCCCTTTTTTCTCAGGAGCACACATGTCCATCAAATACACCCAGGACCACGAATGGGTCCAGACCGAAGGCGACGCGCCTGCCGTCGTCGGCATCACCGTCCATGCGCAAGAAGCGCTCGGCGACGTGGTTTTCGTCGATCTGCCTGAAGTCGGCAAGACCTTCGCGCAGGGCGAAGTCGCCGGCGTCGTCGAGTCAGTGAAAGCGGCGGCGGACGTGTTCATGCCGGTGTCGGGCGAAATCGTCGAAGTCAACGAAGCGTTGCGCGCCGATCCGTCGCTGGCGAACAACGATCCGTTGGCAGGTGGCTGGTTCTTCAAGGTCAAGCTGAGCGATCCGCTGCAACTCGACGCGCTGCTCGAAGAAGCCGACTACGACAAATTCGCCGCTTCCTGATTTCGTTCCAACGCTCCGCTCCCCAGTTTCTTCACGCCATGCCGACACCCTTCCCCTCCCTCCGCGAACTCGAGAACGCCGACGAGTTCGTCGCCCGTCACATCGGCATCGAACCGGCCGACGAGGCGCGCATGCTGCCGGTCATCGGCTCGGCGACGCGCGAGGAGCTGATCGCCGGCATCGTGCCGGCCGCCATCCGCCGCACCCAGCCGATGAATCTGCCGGCGGCGGTGAGCGAGGCCGATGCGCTGGCGGAGCTCAGGCGCATGGCGTCGAAGAACAAGGTGGCGCGCAACTTCATCGGTCAGGGCTATTACGGCACGCACACGCCGGGCGTGATCCTGCGCAACATCCTGGAGAACCCGGCCTGGTACACCGCGTACACGCCCTACCAGGCCGAGATTTCGCAGGGGCGCATGGAGGCGCTTGTCAACTTCCAGACGATGGTCTGCGACCTGACCGGCATGGCGATCGCCAATGCGTCGATGCTCGACGAAGCGACTGCCGCGGCCGAGGCGATGACGCTGGCCAGGCGCAGCGTCAAGAGCAAGAGCAACGTCTTCCTGGTGGCGGGCGACTGCCATCCGCAGACGATCGAAGTGCTGCGCACCCGCGCTGCGCCGCTCGACATCGAAATCCGCGTCAGTACCGCGACCGAAACGCTGCCGCACCTGATGGCGAGCACCGAGTTCTTCGGCGCACTCGCCCAGTACCCCGGCACGACCGGCCAGGTGCACGACCTTCGCCCGCTCGCCGGCCACGCGCATGCATGCGGCGCCGCGCTCTGCGTCGCAGCCGATCTGCTGGCGCTGACGCTGCTGGTGCCGCCCGGCGAATGGGACGCCGACATCGTCTGCGGCACCACGCAGCGCTTCGGCATGCCGATGTGCAACGGCGGTCCGCATGCCGCTTACCTGGCCTGCCGCGATTCCTTCAAGCGCTCGCTGCCCGGACGGCTGGTCGGCGTCAGCGTCGATGCGCACGGCGCGCCGGCCTACCGACTGGCGCTGCAGACGCGCGAGCAGCACATCCGCCGCGAAAAGGCGACCTCCAACATCTGTACCGCGCAGGTGTTGCCGGCCGTCGTTGCGAGTATGTATGCGGTTTATCACGGTCCGGCGGGGCTCGTGCGCATCGCGCAGCGTGTGGCGGCGCTGACGGCCGTGCTGGCCGATGGCCTAGAGCAGATGGGCCGCGCGCTGGTCAACACGACCGCGTTCGATTCGCTGACGGTCAAGACCGGCGAAGACACGGCCACCGTGCTGTCTCGCGCCGACGCTGCGGGCGTGAACCTGCGCCATCGGCTGCAGCAGCATCTGGGCATCTCGCTCGACGAAACATCGACGCGCGCCGATGTCGAAACGCTGTGGGCGCTGTTCGTCCCCGAAGGCGTCGCGATGCCGCGCTTCGAGAAGCTCGCCGACGTCGCCGCGCCGCGCATTCCCGAGGCACTGCGTCGCACCAGCGCTTTCCTCACGCATCCGGTGTTCAACACGCACAAGATCGAGTCGGCGATGCTGCGCTACATCCGCAGCCTGTCGGACAAGGATCTGGAGCTCGACCGCAGCATGATTCCGCTCGGCAGCTGCACGATGAAGCTCAATGCGACGAGCGAGATGATCCCGATCACCTGGCCCGAATTCGCGAACATCCATCCGTTCGCGCCCGCCGACCAGCTGCAGGGCTACGCGGAACTCGACCGGCAATTGCGCGACTGGCTCTGCGAAGCCACGGGCTATGCCGGCATCAGCCTGCAGCCGAATGCCGGTTCGCAGGGCGAATACGCAGGTCTGCTGGCGATCAAGGCCTTCCACGAATCCAAGGGCGAAGGCCAACGAAACATCTGCCTGATTCCTTCATCCGCCCACGGCACCAATCCGGCCAGTGCGCAGATGGCCGGCATGCAGGTCGTCGTGACCGCCTGCGACACGCAGGGCAACGTCGACATGGACGACCTGCAGCGCGCCTGCGAAAAGCACAGCGCGCAACTCGCCGCCGTGATGATCACGTACC
>JAQGMX010000104.1 GCA_028292145.1 Variovorax sp. | reverse complement strand
TGGCGTCTGCAAAGGTTGCCGCTGGCCCGGGCGCTGAAGGATTACTGAGCGCGGACCGGCGCGCTCAGCGCTCGCCGATCCATGAGAGGCTCGGCACGGCATAACTTTCCCGCACGATGCCGGCGCGCTGCACGACGTTGCGGCATGCAGCCTCAAGATGCGCCCGCAGCAGCCGGCCTGCGGACTCGCCGTCCGCGGCAGCCACCGCTTCGAGCACCGCCAGATGCTCGGCCATGAAGGGATCGCTCTCGGGCATCGGCGCCGAATCGCCGAGCACATGTTTGCTCAGCGTCAGAACGCAGCGCGTGCGTTGCAGGCTCTGCAGCAGATCCTGATTCGGACAACGCTGCAACAACTGCACGTGCAGATCGTGCTCCAGCGCATCCAGCGCGCCCGCGCTCACGTCGGGGTAATCGCCGATCGCCAACCGCAGATCGGCGGCCATCTGCACCGCTTCGGCCGAAACGCCCGCACGCATCGAAGCTTGCAGCGCGGCCGGCTCCAGCAGCCAGCGCAGTTCGTACAGATGGTTGATGCGGCCGTCGTCCAGCGGCGTGACAGCCCAGCGCAGGCGCTCGTCCTTTTCCACCAGACCCAGGCCTTCCATGCGCAGCAACACGCTGCGCGCGACCGTCCGGCCGACGCCGAAATGACGGGCGAGTTCGAGTTCGTTGATGCGGTGACGGCCGAACACCGACAGGTGCACCACCTGGCGCTCCACCTGTTCGTGGATGGCCTCCCAACCGAGCGCCTTGCGGACCGGCTCGCCTTCCGGCGTGGCGCCCAGCATCGCCGCTGTCAGCGCGACGCGTTCCGGTGCGACGCCTGCCGTGCCCACCGCATGGCCGCGTCCGTCGAAGCGACTGACCAGCCCTTCGTCGGCGAGCGCATTCAGCGCATGCCGGACAGGCGTGCGGGTGCATCCCAGCAATTGCGCCACCGGTCCCTCGAGCAGCACGGCACCGGCCGGGATGCGACCCGCACGGATGGATTTGCGGAGCACATCGGCGACCAGCGCGTAGAGCGGACTTTGCCGGGTACTGGAAGGACCGGAAGGACCAGAAGGACCGGAATTGGAGATTGTCTTCATGGACAGGGAAAACGATTATGACTTTTGCGTGCACGAATCATAAAGTCCACCGCATGTCTTCTGAAGCAACCACGGAATCTCCCGCCCTCCGCATCGGCCTCATCGGGCTCGGGCTCATGGGCCACGGCATCGGCCGCAACCTGCTCAAGCACGGCTTTGCGCTGCACGTGCTCGGCAACCGCAATCGCCAGCCGGTCGACAGTCTTGTGCAGCTCGGGGCGACGGACGCCAAGCGGCTGGGCGCACTGACACGCGAGGTCGACGTCATCGTGCTATGTGTGACCGGCTCGCCGGCGGTCGAGTCGCTCGTATACGGCAACAACGACGGCGATGGCGGCATCCTGGCCAATGCGCGGCCGGGACAGATCGTCATCGACTGCTCCACCAGCGACCCGAAATCGAGCGTCGGCATCCACCGCGACCTGCTGGCTGCGGGCGTGACCTTCGTCGACGCGCCGCTCGGCCGCACGCCCAGGGAGGCTGAGGCCGGAACGCTGAACGTCATGGTCGGTGCGACGGCCGAGGTGCTGGAAACGATCCGGCCAGTGCTCGCGGCATTCGCCGAGAACATCATCCACGTGGGCGACGTGCTGTCCGCCCAGAAGGTGAAGCTGATCAACAACTTCGTGGTGGTCGGCACGGTGGCGTTGATCACCGAAGCGCTGCGAACCTGCGACCAGGTCGGCGTCGACAGGAAAATACTGCATGCGCTCATGAGCAAGGGACCGCTGAACAGCGCTCTGCTGCAGATGACCGCCGAGGAAATCATCAAGGGCAATCACGACGCGATGAAGTTCTCGATCAGCAATGCGCACAAGGACATCAGCTACTTCAACACCATGGCGGAAGGTCATGCAGAGGCCAGCTCGATGTCCGGCGATCTCATCAAGGTGCTGGACACCGCCGTGGCGCAGGGTCTCGGCGACAGCTTCCTGCCGAGTCTCGTCAAGGCAGCCTGATCATGCTGACACCCATCGAAGAAAACGCCCTGTCGCGCCCGCCGCGCGCCACCGGCCCGCGCGTGATCCGCCTGCATGCGGACGACGACGTCGTCGTGTCGCTCGACCAGCTGGTCTCGGGCACGGTCGTCGCGAGCGAGAACGTCACCGTTGCCGGACTGGTGCCGCCCGGCCACAAGATGGCGACGCGCGGCATCGAGCCCGGCGCGCCGGTGCGACGTTACGGCCAGATCATAGGTTTCGCGAGCCAGCCGATCCGAGCAGGCCAGCATGTGCACACGCACAACCTGGCGATGGGCGATTTCACGCGCGACTATGCCTACGGCAAGGACGCGCATGACACACCCGCCGCCGCCGAACCGGCCACCTTCCAGGGCATCGTTCGCGAAGACGGCCGGATCGCGACGCGCAACTACATCGGCATCCTGACCTCGGTCAACTGCTCGGCCACGGTGGCACGCGCCATTGCCGATCGCTTCCGCCGCGACATCCATCCCGCAGCGCTAGCCGACTACCCGAACATCGACGGCGTGGTCGCGCTCACGCACGGATCGGGCTGCGCGGTGGACCCGGAAGGCGAAGGCCTCGCGATCTTGCAGCGCACGCTCGGCGGCTACGCCTGCCATCCCAACTTCGCGAGCGTGCTGGT
>JAQGMX010000095.1 GCA_028292145.1 Variovorax sp. | reverse complement strand
CGCCCCGACCGCGTGCATTGGTTCGATGCCGGTTCCGGCAAGCGCGTCGCGGGCCAGTGACATGAGCGGCAGCGCGCTTGCCGACTGGCCGTACCCGCGCTGGATCGCGCACCGCGGTGCCGGCAAGCTCGCGCCCGAAAACACGCTTGCCGCATTTCGCTGCGGCGCGGCGCACGGCTATCGGATGTTCGAGTGCGACGTCAAGCTCAGCGCCGACGGCGTGCCCTTCCTGATGCACGATGCGACGCTGGAGCGCACGACCGGCGGCCAGGGCACCGGCGGCGACCTAGCCTGGGCTGCGCTGTCGAAGCTCGATGCCGGAAGCTGGCATTCGCGCGCCTTCGCCGGCGAACCGCTGCCGAGCTTCGAGAACATCGCCCGGTTCTGCGTGCGAAACGGTTACTTCCTCAACATCGAGATCAAGCCGACGCCCGATACAGCGTCTGCGCCCGGCATCGAGCGCCGCACCGGCGAAGTCGTGGCGCGCGAAGCCGAGCGCCTCTGGGCCGACCCGACCGTGCCGCCGCTGCTGAGCTCGTTCCGATCAGAATCGCTGGCCGGCGCACGCGATGCCGCACCGCGCCTGCCGCGCGCCCTTCTGCTCGACACGTTGCGCAACGGCTGGTTGGACGAAGCGCGGCAGCTCGGCTGCGTCGCCGTCGTCTGCAACCACGCGTTGTGGGAGGCCGGCACCGTCGCGCAGGTGCACGGCGCCGGCATGCGTGCGCTGAGCTATACCGTGAACGAAGAGTGGGCGGCGGAGCGGCTGATCGCGCTCGGAACCGACGGCGTCATCACCGATCGCATCGACCTGTTCAGTCCCGTCGGCTGACATCCGGCGCGCGGACGGCCTCCGATAATGGCCCGATGAGATTGATACAACGCGGACTGGCCGCCCTTTTCCTGCTGACCAGCCTCGCCTTCACAGGCACGGCATCGGCGGCCGACCCCGCACCCACGCCTGCTCCCGCGCCTGCCGCCTCCAGCGCCGCATCTGCAGCGCAAGCGCCCGACGCCGTCCCGGAAAGCACCGTTCCGGCGATGCGCGCGCAGCTCGACAAGATTCCGCAGACGATCGAGGACAGCGGCGACGAAGTGGCCGCCCTGATCGCTCAGACCGACGACATCAGTTCACAGGCACAACGTTTCGTTGCATCGCGGACCGGCCCGCTTGCCGACCTGAACGCCCGGCTGGGCGAACTCGGCACGGCGCCGGTCAAGGGCGCCGGCACCGAAGACCCGGACGTCACCCGCCAGCGCACCGCCCTGGAAAAGGAACGCAACGCGCTCGACGCCGACATCCGGCTCGCGCGGCTGGTCGCGGTCGACGCCCAGCAGCGCGGGACCGACCTGCGCAACCAGCGCCGCGCCCTGTTCGAGGCGCGCCTGCTCGAACGCGCCAGCTCGCCGGTGGGGACGGTGTTCTGGCGCAACATCGCCGCCGCCTGGCCCGCAGACAAGACACGCCTCACCAACCTGATCACTGAAATCAGCACCGGTCTGTCGACCGCATTGCGCGGGCCCGATCGGGGCAACGTGATCGCATCGCTGATCGGCGCGCTCCTGCTTGCATTCATCGGCAGCTGGGGCGCGGAGCACGGGCTGACCAAGCTGGCTGCGCGGATCCTGCCGCTCGGCCGGCTGCGGCGCTCGCTGCTGGCATTGACCACCGTCGCCGCCACGTCGCTGATCGTCGGTCTGGCCGCCCAGTGGGGCTGGAAAGCGCTGCAGGAAGCCGGCGACTGGGGCGAGCTCGCCGAACGGTTGGGCGAAGCGGTGGCGATGTTCATGATCTTCCCCGGCTTCGTGGTCGGGCTCGGACGCGCGCTGCTGGCCAACAAGCGGCCGTCGTGGCGCCTGCCGCCCATCGCCGACGCGATGGCCGCGCGCATGAAGCCGTTTCCGTGGCTGATCGCGCTGGTCTGCACCATGATCTGGCTGACGACGGAGATCAACACGCTCGTCGAAGCGAGCCTGGCGTCGGCCGTCGCCACGCACGCGGCGACGGCGCTGGGGCTTTCGGCGCTGGTCGCGATCATGCTGATGCGGCTGCGCCTGTCGTCCATCGCCGAGGAGATTCCGGAATGGCGGCGGAGCCGCACGAACGCCGCCGAAAGCGCCCTGACCAAGGCGGCTTCGAAGCCGGCCGGCGAGCCCGCACCGACGGACGTCGTGGCGCCGGATTCGCCGGAGGCCGTGCGCCCGCTCTGGGTCGGCCTGTTCATCGGCGCGGTCGCCGTGCTGCTGATCGCGATCTGCGTGCTGGTCGCGACCGGCTACGTCGCGCTCGCCAGCTTCGTGGCCAGCCAGATGATCTGGGGCGGCATCGTCGGCGCGGCCGCCTACCTGATGTTCAAATTCGCGGACGACCTGTTCATGGCGACGGTGTCGTCGAACAGCAGCGCCGGCCAGCGGCTGCAGAAAACACTCAACGTGCGGCCGCAACTGCTCGACCAGGCGGCGGTGCTGCTGTCGGCCGTGAGCCGCGTGTTGCTGGCTTTCTACGTGGTGATTGCGCTCGTCGCGCCGCTGGGCACGTCGCCGAACGAGGTGTTCCAGCGCAGCGGCAAGCTGGGCACCGGTTTCAAGATCGGCCAGTTCGAGCTCGTGCCGGGCGCGATCTTCGGCGCGCTGGGTGTCGCCGCTGTCGGTTTTGCGCTGATGGCGTTGCTCAAGCGCTGGCTCGACCGCAGCTACCTGCCGACGACCACGCTCGAGCCCGGCATGCGCAGTTCGCTGACCACGCTGCTCGGCTATGTCGGCGGCGCGCTGGTGATCGGTGCGGCGCTGTCGGCGCTGGGCATCGGCATCGAGCGCATCGCCTGGGTGGCGAGCGCGCTGTCGGTGGGTATCGGTTTCGGCTTGCAGGCGATCGTGCAGAACTTCATCTCGGGCCTGATCCTGCTGGCCGAGCGCCCGGTGAAGGTGGGCGACTGGGTGGTGCTGGGCACGGCCGAGGGCGACGTCAAGCGCATCAACGTGCGCGCGACCGAGATCACGCTGGGCGACCGCTCGACGCTGATCGTGCCAAATTCCGAGTTCATCACGAAAACCGTGCGCAACATGACGTTGGCGAACGCCGAGGGCCGGGTGCTGATCCGCCTGCCGATGCCGCTCACCACCGACGCCGCCCGCGCGCGGGACGTGATGATGGCCGCCTGCGCCGAACACAAGACCGTACTACCGACACCGGAACCGTCGGTGTCGCTGGACGGCATCGAAGGCGGCTTCCTGATCTTCCAGGTGATCGCCTATGTACCGAGTCCGCGGCTGGCGGGCGGCGTGCGCAGCGATCTGCTGTTCACGATCCTCGAAGAACTGCGGACTGCCAATCTGCCGCTGGCGGCCTATGCGGCGGCACCGATGCCGGCACCGCCGTCCGCCGACGTGCCGGTTTCGGCAGCGGCGCCGGCCACGCCCACGACCCCGATGCCGCCTTCAGCGACGGCTTAGAAACCACTGCGTGCTTCCGCACACCACCACGAGAGCGGCATAGGTGGCCATCTTGCCGTCGCGTCCCGTCACCCACAGCCCGACGAACAGGACCGCCACGCCGACGGCTAAATTGAGCCCCACCTGCGCCCAGAAGCTGCGTGCCGACGCGCTTTTGCCGAACATCGCCCGCGCCATCGACGCCAGCAGCAGCGCCATGAAGAAAGCGGGTGCTGCGAAGTTCAGCAGGTGGAGGATCAGGTCGGAAAACGGCATGGACAAAACATCCGGAAAAGTCATCGGGAAAGCGCCGAAAAGGGTTCTTGTTGGGCGGCGCGGACGGCTCCCGTCACAAAATTTTATAATTACGTTCTATGTCAGTCTGGGCCCTCGGGTTGAACCACACGACCGCGCCGCTCGATCTGCGCGGTCGTTTCGCGTTCGCGCTCGATCAGATCGCCCCGACGCTGCAGAGCCTGCGCAGTTCCTTCGCTTCCGGCAAGCACCCGGAAATCGAGGCGGCGATCATCTCGACCTGCAACCGCACCGAAATCTACTGGGTCGCCGACCAGGGCGCGGTCGACCACACGGTCGGCTGGCTGGCCGACAGCGGCGGCGTTTCGCGCGCCACGCTTCTCTCCCACGCCTACACGCTGCACAACGACGAGGTCGCGCGCCACGCCTTCCGCGTCGCCAGCGGGTTGGACTCGATGGTGCTGGGCGAGGCGCAGATCCTCGGCCAAATGAAGGATGCCGTTCGCGCCGCCGAAACCGCCGGCGCGCTCGGCAGCACGCTCAACCAGCTGTTCCAGCGCTCTTTCGCCGTCGCCAAGGAAGTGCGCACCGCAACCGAGATCGGCGCGCATTCGATCAGCATGGCTGCCGCCGCTGTGCGCCTGGCAGGCCAGCTCTTCGAGGACCTGAAGGAAACGCGCGTGCTCTTCGTCGGCGCGGGCGAAATGATCGATCTGGCCGCGACGCATTTCGCGGCCAAGCAACCGAAGTCGATCACCATCGCCAACCGCACCGTCGAACGCGGAGAGGCGCTCGCAGCGCGCTTCGGCGGCACGTCGATGCGGCTGGCCGATCTGCCGGCGCGCCTGGGCGAATTCGACATCGTCGTCAGCTGCACGGCCAGCACGCTGCCGCTCATCGGCCTGGGCGCCGTCGAGCGTGCGCTCAAGCAGCGCAAACATCGGCCGATGTTCATGGTCGACCTGGCCGTGCCGCGCGACATCGAGCCGGAGGTGAAAGCGCTCGAAGACATCTATCTGTACACCGTGGACGATCTGGCGCAGGTCGTGCAGCAGGGCCAGGCCAGCCGGCAGGCCGCGGTGGCGCAGGCCGAAGTCATCATCGACGCCGGCGTGCAGAATTTCATGCAGTGGCTGGGCCAGCGCGGCACCGTGCCGCTGATCCGCCAGCTCAACGTGCAGGCCGACGAGTGGCGCGCCGCCGAAATGGCCCGCGCGCGCAAGCTGCTGGCCAAGGGCGAGCCGGTCGAGGCGGTGCTCGAAGCGCTGTCGCGCGGGCTGACGCAGAAAATGCTGCACGGCGCGATGGCCGAGCTGAATTCGGGCGACGCCGAATCGCGCGAGCAGACGGCGAAGACGATCTCGCGGCTCTTCCTGCGCAACGGCGACGCCCGCAAAGAGCGTTAGCGGCGCCGGTTCGCGCCGCCCGCGTACCGGCCGTCTGGTCTGAACGCGCCACTTTGCCTCTCCGCCGTCTGTATTTTTCCCGATGAAACCGTTTCTCCGCCATCAACTCGAGCGCTATGCGCAACGCCTCGGCGAGCTGGACTTCCTGCTTTCCCGCGAAGACATCATGAGCGACATGACGCAATACCGCGCCATCTCGCGCGAGCATGCCGAAGTCACGCAGATCGCAGGGCGCCACGCACGATTCGTGCAGCGCGAGGCCGACTTGGCGAGCGCGCAGGAAATGCTCGACGACCCCGAGATGGCCGAAATGGCCGAGATGGCGCAGGAAGAAATCGCCGCCGCCACCGAAGAGCTGAAGAAGCTCGAAGACGACATCCAGCGCCTGCTCCTGCCAAAGGACCCGGACGACGCACGCAACGCATTCCTCGAAATCCGCGCCGGCACCGGCGGCGACGAATCGGCGCTGTTCGCGGGCGATCTGTTGCGCATGTACACCCGCTACTGCGAGCGCGCCGGCTGGCGCTGCGAGATCGTCAGCGAGAGCCAGAGCGAACTCGGCGGCTACAAGGAAGTGGTGATCCGCGTGTCCGGCGACAGCGTCTTCGGGCAACTGCGCTTCGAATCCGGCGGCCATCGCGTGCAGCGCGTGCCCGCCACGGAGACGCAGGGCCGCATCCACACCAGCGCCTGCACGGTCGCGGCGCTGGCCGAACCGGATGAGGCCGTCGCGATCCAGATCAATCCGGCCGACCTGCGCATCGACACCTACCGCGCCAGCGGCGCCGGCGGCCAGCACATCAACAAGACCGATTCGGCGGTGCGCGTGACGCACATTCCGACCGGCATCGTGGCCGAATGCCAGGACGACCGCAGCCAGCACCGCAACAAGGCGAAGGCGCTGCAGGTGCTGTCGGCGCGCATCCAGGAACGAGACCGCAGCGAACGCGCGGCCAAGGACGCGGCGCTGCGCAAGGGTCTGGTCGGCAGCGGCGACCGCAGCGACCGAATCCGCACCTACAACTTCCCGCAGGGACGGCTCACCGACCACCGGATCAACCTCACGCTCTACAAGCTGCTGTCGATCATGGAAGGCGACCTGGGCGACGTGCTGGCTGCGCTGCAGGCCGCGCGTGAGGCCGAACAGCTGGCCGAGCTGGAATCGAGCCTGCCAACATGAGTGACATGAACGACCTCAGCGGCATGCCTTCGCCGTCTGCACCGCCCACCATCGTGGATGCCCAACGTGCCGCGATGGCGCTCGGACTCGACCGGCTCGACGCGCAACTGCTGTTGCTGCACGCGCTGGGGCGCGGTTGGAACGACCGCGCATGGCTGATTTCGCACGACGCCGACCCGATGCCCGGTCACGCCTGGGAAGCGCTGCTGCTGCAGTGCGTCCGGCGTGTCGCCGGCGAACCCGTCGCCTATCTGCTCGGCGAAAAGGAATTCCACGGATTGGCATTGCAGGTCGACGCCCGCGTGCTGGTTCCGCGACCGGACACAGAGACGCTGGTCGATTGGACGCTGGATCTGCTGCGCGATCACTCGCCGGCGGCGTCATCGGTCCTCGACCTGGGCACCGGCAGCGGCGCCATCGCGCTGGCGCTGAAGCATGCGCGGCCCGACGTGCAGGTCGACGCGCTCGACGCCAGCGCCGGCGCACTGGCCGTGGCGCAGACAAATACGCAGCGCCTCGGTCTCGACGTGCGCTTCATCCAGGGCGACTGGCTCGACGGCATCGACGCGACGCGGCCCGATGCCGGCTACGACCTCATCGTCTCGAATCCGCCCTACATCGCCGAAGGCGATCCGCATCTGCCCGCCCTCGCGCACGAGCCGCTTTCGGCATTGGTCGCGGGAGCCGACGGCCTCGACGACATCCGCCGCATCGTCCAGGCTGCGCCAAATCACCTGCGCCCCAACGGCTGGTTGCTTCTGGAGCACGGCCACGACCAGGCGGCCGCCGTACGCGACCTGCTTGAAGCACGTGGCTTCGTCGATGTCATCAGCCGCGACGACCTTGCCGGCATCGCGCGATGTTCCGGCGGCCGATGGCAAGCGATCCGCAACCGGGACTTCCCAGACCCGCGCGGCGCCGAACGCGTCGCAGTGAAATAATCCGTACAGCTCATTTTTCAGGAGAATCCCCATGTCCGACGCCCAGCAACGCATCGACGAACTCGTCAAGACCAACGAACTCGTGCTCTTCATGAAGGGCAACGCCAGCTTCCCGATGTGCGGCTTTTCAGGCCGCGCGATCCAGATCCTCAAGGCCGTCGGCGTCGACACGCGCGCGCTCAAGACGGTCAACGTGCTCGACGACGCCGAGATCCGCCAGGGCATCAAGGAATACAGCAACTGGCCGACGATTCCGCAGCTCTACGTCAAGGGCGAATTCATCGGCGGTTCCGACATCCTGATGGAAATGTACGAATCGGGCGAACTGCAGCAGACGATCAACGGCAGCCCGGCCGCCTGAATCGATAGCCGTTCAGACGCCGAAGTGCGGGGCCTCGCCCCCGCCCGTGGCACCATGGCGCCCTCCCCGGACTGCCCATGACCCTGATACAGAGCCTGCTCGTCATCGCCGCGCTGATTGCCGCGAGCGCTTTCTTCTCCCTTGCCGAGATCACGTTGGCGGCTTCGCGCCGCCTGCGCCTGCGCCAGATCGCCGACGAGGGCGACCTGCGCGCCGAGCGCGTTCTGCGCATTCAGGAGCAGCCGGGCCACTACTTCACGGTGGTGCAGATCGGCCTGAACGCCGTCGCGATCCTCGGCGGCGTGGTCGGGGACGGCGCGCTGAGTCCGTATTTCGAGCGCGTCTTCGCACGCTGGATGAGCGCGGAAACCGCCACGGGCGCCGCTTTCACGGCCTCGTTCGTCAGCATCATCTCGGTGTTTCTGGTGTTTGCCGACCTGTTCCCCAAGCGGCTCGGCATGAACGACCCAGAGCAGCTGGCGATGCGCATGGTCGGCCCGATGCAGGTGCTGATCACGACTTTCAAGCCGCTGGTCTGGTTCTTCACGCGCAGCACCGACCTGCTGTTCAAGCTGCTGGGCATTCCGCTGCAGCGCGTCGACAAGATCACTTCGGCCGACATCCTGGCCATGACCGAAGCCGGCGCCCGCGCGGGCGTGCTGGCATTGCGCGAGCAGCAGGTGATCGCCAACGTGTTCGAGCTCGACACCCGGTTGGTCAGTAGCGTCATGACCTCGCGCGAGCGCGTCGCCTGGTTCCAGAAGGACGACCCCGAATCGGTGCTGCGCGCGCGCATCGTCGCCGAGCCGTTCTCCGCCTATCCGGTCTGCGACGGCGACATCGACCATGTGCTCGGCTACGTCGACGCGAAGGACATGTTCCAGCGCGTGCTGAGCGGCCAGCCGCTGGCGCTCGACCAGGGCGTGCCGCTGCACAAGGCGCTGGTGATTCCCGACCGCCTCTCGCTCACCGAGGTGCTGGAGCAGTTTCAGCAGGCGCATGAAGATTTCGCCATCATCGTCAATGAATACAGCCTGGTGGTCGGCGTCATCACGCTGAACGACGTGATGAGCACCGTCATGGGCGACCTGGTCGGCGCGCAGGACGAGGAGCAGCAGATCGTCCGGCGCGACGAGAACTCATGGCTGATCGACGGCGTGACGCCGATCCAGGACGTGCAGCGCGCCCTCGACATCGACACGCTGCCGCACGCCGACGAATACGAGACGCTGGCCGGCTTCCTGATGGTGATGCTGCGCCGGGTGCCGAAACGCACCGACAGCGTGACCTGGGGCGGCTACAGCTTCGAAGTCATGGACGTCGACAGCTACCGCATCGACCAGGTCATGGTGACCCGGCTCTGACTTATTTCAGGCCTCGGCGCGGTCCTTGAAGGACCAGTGGCGCTGGTTCGCGAAGACGGCGTCGGGATACGGCGCGCGTCCGCGGCTGCCGTTGTAGCGTCCGAGCGTCAGAAAGAGATCGCCGCGCTCGCGGTCGAGGTAGTGGCGCAGGATCACGCAGCCGAAACGCAGATTGGTCTGCATGCGGAACAGCGTGGCCGGATCGCCGTCGCCGATCACGCGCGTCCAGAACGGCATCACCTGCATCAGCCCGCGCGCGCCGGCGCTGGACACCGCGAATTTGCGGAAATTGCTCTCGACCTGGATCAGGCCCAGCACCAGACTCACATCGAGTCCGGAGCGTTTGCTTTCGTACCAGATCGTCTGGAGCAGTTCGATGCGCTCCTGGGCGCCGGGAATCTTCTTCTTGAGCCGCTCGCTCATGTCGCCGAGCCAGCGCAGATAAGTCAGCCGCGCTTCGGTGCTGCCGAACTCGGGAACCGGCGGCGCCTTGTTGTGGATGGCCGAACTCAGCGCGGAGCGCACCGAATCGATCAGCGGCTCCTCGATCTGCGCGCCGGCCACAGCAAGACGCGGCATCGCGAGCGCCAGTGCCCCGGCGGTTGCGCCGCCGAGGCACAGCCGCCGCGACATGCGCTCCGTCATGCAGCGAGTTGCTTCTGGAGGAAGGTGGCGATGGCGGCCGAAGGCACCTTGGTCGCAGCCGTTTCGCGGCGGTGCTGGTATTCGACTTCGCCTTCCTTCAGGCCGCGGTCGGAAATCACCACGCGGTGTGGCACGCCGATGAGTTCCCAGTCGGCGAACATCGCGCCCGGGCGTTCGCCGCGGTCGTCCAACAGCACGTCGACGCCGGCAGCCAGCAGTTCTTCGTAGAGCGAAACGGCGGCGATCTTGACCTCCGCGCTGCGGTCCATGCCGATCGGGCAGACGACCACGGTGAACGGTGCAATGGCGTCGGGCCAGATGATGCCGCGCTCGTCATGGTTCTGTTCGATGGCTGCAGCCGGCAGGCGCGTGATGCCGATGCCGTAGCAGCCCATTTCCAGGAACTGCGGCTTGCCGCCCTCGTCGAGGAAGGTCGCGCCCATCGGCTTGCTGTACTTGGTGCCGAGATAGAACACGTGTCCGACCTCGATGCCGCGCTCGATCGCCAGCACGCCCTTGCCGTCCGGCGAAGCGTCGCCGGCGACGACATTGCGCAGGTCGGCCACCAGTTCCGGCTCCGGCAGATCGCG
Organism: Variovorax sp.; assembly: GCA_028292145.1. Taxonomy (GTDB): domain Bacteria; phylum Pseudomonadota; class Gammaproteobacteria; order Burkholderiales; family Burkholderiaceae_C; genus Variovorax. The sequence goes on along the minus strand of JAQGMX010000095.1, from coordinate 356 downwards.
GCCCCAATTGACGCCGGTGATGTGGAAATCGGGCACATTGGCGCCGCAGATCCAGTCGGCCATGACGGCGACATCGCGGTCGGCGACGACCTTGACGGGCTTGACCAGGTTCAGCGGCCCGAGGTAGCCCGGCTTGCAGCCGAAGTGATCCTCGATTTCCGCCAGCGTCGCAAAACGGAAACCCTTGTCGAGGCCCGGCAGCTTGCCGACCTTGATCTCGTTCATGTCGTGATCGCCGCGCAGCAGCAGCAGCCAGACCTGCGCGCCCTTCTGGTTGCCGGCGGCGTCGAGCACATCGGTGGCGAGCACCAGCGACTTGACGGTCGTCGACAGCGGTACGACCAGCAATTCGGAGA
>JAQGMX010000056.1 GCA_028292145.1 Variovorax sp. | reverse complement strand
CGCATCGTTTCCGGGTTGAAGCGCGCGCCGACCGGGTTCTGCATCCAGCCATTGGCGACCAGGATCCACAGCGCCGAGAGATTGGTGCCCAGCGCCACCATGAAGGTGGCGAACAGATGCCCGACCTTGGACAGCTTGTCCCAGCCGAAGAAGAACAGGCCGACGAAGGTCGCTTCGAGAAAGAACGCCATCAGCCCTTCGATGGCCAGCGGCGCACCGAAGATGTCGCCGACGTAGTGGCTGTAGTAGCTCCAGTTCATGCCGAACTGGAACTCCATCACGATGCCGGTGGCCACGCCCATCGCGAAGTTGATGCCGAACAGCACACCCCAGAACTTGGTCATGTCGCGCCACACGGTTCGCCCGGTCATGACGTAGACCGTCTCCATGATCGCGAGGATCACCGACAGGCCGATCGTCAGCGGGACGAACAGAAAGTGATACAGCGCCGTGAGGGCGAACTGCAATCGGGACAGGGCAACGATGTCGAGGTCCATGGTGGTTTCCTTCTTCCTTTTCTTTTCTCTTGATTCGCGTGTCAGTCGGCGCGCAGCGTGAGCAGCGCGGCCTTAAATTCGGGGGTGCCGCGACGCAGGTTGGCGACGATGCGACCGTCCTGCATGCGCAGCAGGCGGTCGGTGATTTCTGCTTCGCGGCGCAGGTGCGTGGCGACGATCAGCGTGCGGCCGTCGGCTTGCGCGCAGAGGCGCTGCAGCACGTCGTGCGCGATGCCGGCATCCAGCGCCTCGGTCGGCTCGTCGAGCAGCCAGAGCGGCACGTCGCGCAGCAGCAGGCGGGCGAGCGCCAGGCGACGCAGCTGGCCGCCCGACAGGCCGAGCCCGCCCTCGCCCAGCGGGGTGTCGAGGCCGCGTGCGGTGCTGCGGATGTCGCCGGCCAGGCCCGCAGCGTCGAGCACATCCCACAGACGCGCGTCATCGGCCGAGGCGTCGGCAAGTCGCAGGTTGTCGCGCAGGCTGTCCTGGAACAGCTCGGTGCGCTGCGTGAGCAGGCAGAGCGCGGGTGCGCGCGCATGACCCGACTGCGGCGCGAGTTCGCCGGTAATGGCCGCCAGCAGCGTCGACTTGCCCGCGCCGCTGACGCCGATCAGCGCCACGCGCTCGCCGGCGCCGACGATGAGCGACACGTCGCATAGCGCGTCGACGCGGCTACCGGCATGGGCGGCGCTCAGATGGTCAAGGCTCACTGCGAAAGTCGTCGGTCCGGGTGCCGTCAGCGCAAGGTCGCCCCCCGTCATGCGCGGAGCGAGACGACGCACGGCCAGCCAGGTCCTGCCGGCTTCCAGCGCGCCGCGACGCAACGCGGCAAAGGGCTCCGTTGCGGTGAGTGCGATCAGCAAGGCCAGTGTGGCCGCCGGCACGCCGATGAGGCCGCGATCGACCAGCAGGCCGACCGCCAACAAAACGGCCGTCAGCGTCAGCGTGCCGGCGATGCCGAAGGCGAAACCGGCGCCGGTTTCGAGCCTGTTGAGGGCCCGGTCGGCGCGAGCGAGGCGTGCATCGGCGGCGGCAAGCGCGTCGCACTGCGCACCGAGCCGGCCGGCCATCGCAAGTTCGGTCTGGCCGGCGACCAGGTCGACCGTGCGCTGACGCAGCGATTCGATGGCTTGCGCGCGCCGTACGGCCGCCGGGTGCGCAAGCCGCGCCACCGTCCATGCGATGCCCCAGCCGGCTGCGACCAGCCACAGCGCCAGTCCGATGCCGAGCCACAGTTGCATCGCGCCGAGCACGATGCCCGCCAGCAGCGCGGCGCCGAGCGCGGCCAGCGCCGGCACCAGCAAGCGCAGGTAGAGCGATTCGAGCGCGTCGATGTCGGCGGTCAGGCGGAACAGCAGCCTTGCCGGCCGCGCCAGCAACTGGCGTGCGGCGTCGGGTCGGGCCCAGCCGCGGAACAGGCGCTCGCGCAGATCGGCCAGCGCGGCGAAGGTGGCGTCGTGCGTCACCAGCCGCTCGCCGTAGCGCGACGCGGTGCGACCAAGCGCGAGCAACCGGATGCCAGCCGACGGCATGAAGACATCGAACATCAGCGCAGTGGTAACGCTGGCGCCCGCGATGGCGGTCGCCGTGATGAACCAGCCGGAAAGTCCGAGCAGCGCCATGCCGGCCAGCACAGTGAGCGCAGCCATGGCCGCACCGAGTGCGAGACGACGCGGTGCACTCGCCAGGAAGGGCCGGAGCACGGCACGCAGTTCCCGCGCCCTGCGGCGGCGTGACGACGGCGCGGGCCGCGACATCGGCTGCGACGGATCGACGGCGATCGGCGTCATCGTCTCGGCAAAGATGGCAGGACGGCTCATGCGCAGGCCTCCAGACGGATCACGCGGTCCATACGCGCGGCAAATACCGGATCGTGCGTCACGGCGATCAGCGTTCTGCCGCGCGCGAGTTCGATCAGCGCATCGGCAACACGCACGGCGGTTTCGGTGTCGAGGTGGGCGGTGGGTTCGTCGACCAGCAACAGACCGGCGTGCGACGACGCCGCGATGCGCGCCAGTGCCAGCCGTGCCGCTTCGCCGCCCGACAGGCCGGTGCCGCCCTCGCCCAGCGCCACGCCGGGATGGGCCTGCGCCACGCTGCCGAGATCGGCGATACGCATCGCCGCGTCGACCTGCGCTCGGTCGACGCCGTCGCGACCGAGTGCCACGTTGTCCTGCACCGAGCCGGCGAAGACATGCGGGCGCTGGCCCATCCAGCCGATCTGGCGACGCAGCGAAGCTGAAGTGTCTTGGGTCAGCGTGACGCCACCGATCGAAATGTCGCCGGCCGTCGCCGGCACGAGGCCTGCGATCAGGCTCAGCAGCACGGTCTTGCCCGCGCCGCTCGGGCCCATCACCGCGACGTGCTCGCCGGCGGTGACGTGCAGATCGAAGTCGTGGAAAACAGTCGACTCGCCGGCATGCGCGAAGTCCAGCTTGCGGATTTCGACGGATGCGGCGGAAGGGCTTTCGTTGACGGTCGCATCAGACGACGCGCCGACCAATCGCAAGCCACCCTGCGACAACCGATCCAGCGCATCCAGAGCCGCTTCACCCGACGCCCGGTCGTGCCAGACCGCCGACAACTCGCGCAGCGGATCGAAGAAAGCCGGCGCCAGCAGCAGCACGAACAGGCCTTCGCCCAGGCTCAGCGGCCGGCCCCAGGTGCCAAACGTCAGCGTGCCGAGCAGATGGAAGCCGATGTACGCCGCGACCATCGCCACGCCCAGCGCGGAGAAGAGTTCCAGCAGCGCGGAAGAGAGAAAGGCGATGCGCAACACCGCCATCGTCCGGTGACGCAGCGACTGTGCCGATTCGCCCAGCCGACGCGCCGTGGCATCGACAGCGTCGAGCGAGCGCAGCGTCGCCAGCCCGCGCAGGCGGTCGAGCAGGAAGGCGTTCATGCCGCCCATCTCGACCAGTTGCGCCTCGCTCGCCGCCTTGGCACGCCAGCCGACGATGGCCATGAACATCGGAATCAGCGGCGCGGCGATCAGCAGGACCAGCGCAGCCACCCATGAGAACCAGGCGATCACGGGAATGAAGACCAGCGGCACGAGCATCGAGCGGCGCTTCGCGGGTTGAAACCGCACCAGATACGGCACCAGCGCTTCGGCCTGTTCGGCGAGCACACTGGCCGCAAGCCCGGAGGCGGGACGGCTGCTGTCGAGCGGCGACCGGCCTGCCAGCGATGAAGCAGCCTGCGCACGAAGCGCCGACAACTGCGACCGGGCCACGCCGAAGACCTGCCTCGAACCCCAGGCCTCGGCCGCGGCGCGCAGCAGACCCAGCAGAAGGAAGCCGGCCGCAGGCCAGAGGACGGCATCGAGACCTCGCCCGTCGCGCAACCCCTGTGCAGCAAAAGCCAGAAGCGCCGCCTGCGGCAGCCAGACCAGCGCCGCGCCGCCATGAATCCATGCGCCGAACCCGGCGGCGGAAGGCGCGCGCGGGGCGGAAGCAGGTATCGATGAGGCAGAGCGGGTCACTTTGAACTTCTTGAATTTTCAGTATTTACTGAAATTACATGAAGTTTAGCGACCTCGCCTTGTCCTGGATCAAGAAAGTCTGTGAAACCCGCCTGCCAAAGCGGGTTGTGACGCTAAAGCGTCAAAGCGCCAGCCGCTGCCGAGCCGCCTGGTATTCGCGCTTCAGCTTGTCGATAAAGGCGGCGGCCGAAGTGACTTCGCCGATCGCGCCGATGCCCTGCCCCGAGCCCCAGATGTCTTTCCAAGCCTTGGCCTTGGAGCCCTCTCCGCCGCCGAAATTCATGGTCTTCACATCGCCTTCCGGCAGGTTTGCCGGGTCCATGCCGGCAGCCACGATGCTCGGCGCCAGGTAGTTGCCGTGCACGCCGGTGAAGAGGTTCGAATAGACGATGTCGTCCGAGTTGCCGTCGACGATGGCCTGCTTGTACGCATCGCTGGCGCGCGCCTCTTCGGTCGCGATGAAGGCGGTGCCGATGTACGCGAAATCCGCGCCCATCGCCTGCGCCGCCAGCACCGCATCGCCGCTCGCGATCGAGCCCGACAGCGCGATCGGTCCGTCGAACCACTGGCGAATTTCCTGGATCAGCGCGAACGGGCTCTTCACGCCCGCATGCCCGCCAGCGCCGGCCGCGACCGCGATCAGCCCGTCGGCACCCTTCTCGATCGCCTTCTTGGCGAAGGTGTTGTTAATGAGGTCGTGCAGCGTGACGCCACCGTAGCTGTGCACCGCCTCGTTGACGTCGACGCGCGCGCCGAGCGAGGTGATGACGATCGGCACCTTGTACTTCACGACCATCGCCATGTCGTGCTCCAGCCGGTCATTGCTCTTGTGGACGAT
>JAQGMX010000044.1 GCA_028292145.1 Variovorax sp. | reverse complement strand
CAGCGCAGCGCGAAATCCCCCAGCCGCGGAATCAGCCAGCGCGTACCGAAGGTCGGCAGCACCGCCAGATTCAGCAATCCCGCCCCCTGCGCCAACGCCATGATGTTCTGCGTCGCCCCCGAGAACTGCTGCAGCGCCGTCCGCACATCCGCCGCATACAGACGCCCGGCGTCGGTCAACACCACCCGCTGCCGCACCCGATGAAACAGCGCAACGCCGAGTTGCCCCTCCAATTCGCGAATCCGCCGCGACACCGCGCTCTGCGTCAGATTCAGCTCGTCGGCCGCGCGCGAGATGCTGGCGTGACGCGCTGCAGCCTCGAAAGCCAGCAGATCGGCCATCGGCGGGAGAAAGGTCGGACGAAACATGTCATGCACCGGCGGAATGAAGTGCGACGACGATATCCCAATTGATGAATGAAGTCGCCAGACGTCAGTCCCGACGCGCATCAAGTGCTTCCGCAATTTTGATATCCAGACGCGCCCGCTTGCAGGATATTCGGAGCATTCGCCTGCATCTGCCCAAGGACCGCCCCCAATGACCCAAGCCCCCGATCTCTTCTCCCTCGCCACCGAAGTGGAGCAGCTGCTCCAGCGCCTGGGCGTGCCGGCCGACAGCTACGCCAACGGCCCGTTGCGCGCCCGTTCGCCGATCTCCGGCGACACCATCGGCGCCGTCGCCACCACCTCGACCGCAGAAGCCACCGCCGCCATCGGCCGTGCGCATGCCGCCTATCAGCAATGGCGCAACGTCCCGGCACCGCGCCGTGGCGAGCTGGTCCGCCTGCTCGGCGAAGAACTCCGCACGTCCAAGGCCGACCTCGGCCGCCTCGTCACGCTCGAAGCCGGCAAGGTCCCGTCCGAAGGCGCGGGCGAAGTGCAAGAAATGATCGACATTTGCGACTTCGCGGTCGGCCTGTCGCGCCAGCTCTACGGCCTCACCATCGCCACCGAGCGCGCCGAGCACCGGATGATGGAAACCTGGCATCCGATCGGCGTCGTCGGCGTGATCTCGGCTTTCAACTTCCCCGTGGCCGTGTGGTCGTGGAACGCGGCGCTGGCGCTGGTCTGCGGCGATTCCGTGGTGTGGAAGCCGTCCGAGAAAACGCCGCTGACCGCGCTCGCCGTCCACGCCATCGCGCAGCGCGCTATCGCCCGCTTCGGCAGCGATGCGCCGCAAGGCCTGCTCGAACTGATCGTCGGCGAGCGCGACATCGGCGAAGTGCTGGTCGACGACCACCGCGTCGCCGTGCTGTCGGCCACCGGCTCGACCGCGATGGGCCGCCAGGTCGGTCCGAAGCTGGCCGCCCGCTTTGCCCGCGCGATCCTCGAACTCGGCGGCAACAACGCCGCCATCGTCGCGCCGTCGGCCGACCTCGACCTCACGCTGCGCGGCGTCGCGTTCGCGGCGATGGGCACGGCCGGCCAGCGCTGCACGTCGCTGCGTCGCCTGTTCGTGCACGACAGCGTGTACGACGCCTTCGTACCCAAGCTGGCCAAGGTCTACGCCAGCGTGCGCGTCGGCGATCCGCGCGAGGCCGGCACGCTGGTCGGTCCGCTGATCGACCGCGCGGCCTTCGAAGGCATGCAGCGCGCGATCGACGAAAGCCGCGCTGCGGGCGCGACCGTCCACGGCGGCGAGCGCGTCGAAGGCATCGGCGGCGCGAATGGCGCGGAGGCTTTCTATGTGCGCCCTGCCCTGGTCGAACTGACCGCGCACGAAGGCGCCGTGCTGCGCGAAACTTTCGCACCCATCCTTTACGTCGTGCGCTACACCGACTTCGCCCAGGCCATCGAATGGCACAACGCGGTCGGCGCCGGCCTCTCGTCGTCGATCTTCACGCTCGACATGCGCGAAGCCGAGCGCTTCATGTCGAGCGCCGGCTCCGACTGCGGCATCGCCAACGTCAACATCGGCCCGAGCGGCGCCGAAATCGGCGGCGCTTTCGGCGGCGAGAAGGAAACCGGCGGCGGCCGCGAAGCCGGCAGCGACAGCTGGAAGGCGTACATGCGCCGCGCGACGAACACGATCAACTATTCGACGACGCTGCCTTTGGCCCAAGGCGTGACCTTCGACATCGAAGCATGAGCGCAGCAGTCATCGATCGGCCGGCGTTCCGGCTCTCGCAGCGCGTGGGCGCGCTCGGCGTGTCGGGCATCCTGCGCATCACCGACAACGCCAATGCGTTGAAGCGCGCCGGCCGTCCGGTGATCGTGCTCGGCGCGGGCGAGCCGGATTTCGACACCCCTCCGAACATCGTCGAAGCCGCCGTTCGCGCGCTGGCACGCGGCGAGACGCGGTACACGGTGCTCGACGGCAGCGTGGCGATGAAGGAGGCAGTGCAGCTCAAGTTCCGCCGCGACAACGCGCTGGACTTCGCGCTGAACGAGATCACGGTCAGCGCCGGCGCCAAGCAGGTGATCTTCAACGCGCTGATGGCGACGCTGGATGCCGATGACGAAGTCATCCTGCCCGCGCCGTACTGGACCTCGTATGCCGACATGGTCGACATCTGCGGCGGCGTGCCGGTCGTGGTGCCGTGCGACGCGGCGCAGGGCTTCCGGCTGCAACCCGAGCAGCTCGAAGCCGTCATCACGCCGCACACACGCTGGCTGTTCCTCAATTCGCCGTCGAACCCGACCGGCGCGGCCTACAGCGCCGCGCAACTGACGGCGCTGGCCGAGGTGCTGGCGCGCC
>JAQGMX010000033.1 GCA_028292145.1 Variovorax sp. | reverse complement strand
GCATTTCGGGGTCGGCGATGCCGTCCGGGCCCGGCGGCGGCTTCTTGAAGCCGGCATCGAACCACTTGCCCGGGTACTGGCCGGCCTCGGCCTGGAAGGCGCCGTGGATTTCCCAGTAATCGCGGCTGACGAACTTGCGGATCTTCTCCTCGCGCTCGACCACCACCGACAGCGTCGGCGTCTGCACGCGGCCCACCGTCGTCAGAAAGAAGCCGCCGTCGCGCGAATTGAAGGCCGTCATGGCGCGCGTGCCGTTGATGCCGACCAGCCAGTCGGCCTCGGAGCGCGAGCGCGCGGCGTCGGCCAGGCCCTGCATCTGCGCGTCGGTGCGCAGGTGGTCGAAGCCGTCGCGGATCGCTTGCGGCGTCATCGACTGCAGCCAGAGGCGGCGCACCGGCTTGCCCAGCGGCAGGAACACGCCGCCCTTCTGGCCGCCCGCGTACTGCTCGATCAGCCGAAAGATCAGCTCGCCCTCGCGGCCCGCGTCGCAGGCGTTGATGAGCTGCGTCACGTCCTTGCGCTTGGCCTGCTTCACGACGGCGTTCAGCCGCGTCTTGGTCTTGTCGACCGGCTTCAGGTCGAAGCGCGGCGGAATCACCGGCAGGTTGGCGAAGCTCCACTTGCCGCGCTTGACGTCGAATTCCTCCGGCGCCTGGATCTCGACCAGGTGGCCGACCGCGCTGGTCACGACGTACGTGTCGTTCTCGAAATGCTCCTCGTGCTTGTCGAACTTGCCGGCCGTCGGCGTGAGCGCGCGGACGATGTCCTGCGCGACCGACGGCTTCTCTGCAATTACCAGTGTCTTCATATAAGAGTCATCCAAAAATTGGGGCGGAGCTTGATGCCTACAATCGGGCCGCTCTCGCGTGCGCACACGTGCACGCGCATGTGTGCATATTCAAACTATCAGACTTCGGCGATGCCTTCAAACCCCCCACAGCCTACCGGCCGCCGCATTCAGACCCGCCAATCGGGCGTTCACGGCAAGGGTGTATTCGCCCTGCAGGACATCGCGGCCGGCGACACGCTGATCGAGTACCTCGGCGAGATCATCAGCTGGAAAGAGGCGCTGCGCCGCCATCCGCACGATCCGGCGCAGCCCAACCACACCTTCTACTTTCACATCGACGACAAGAACGTGATCGACGGCAAGGTCCACGGCAATGCAGCCAAGTGGATCAACCATGCCTGCGACCCGAACTGCGAAGCCGACGAAGTTGACGGCCGCATCTTCATCAAGGCGCTGCGCGACATCTCGGCCGGCGAGGAACTCAATTACGACTACGGGCTGGTAATCGACCTGCCGTATACGCCAGAGCTGCTGGCCGAGTTCCCGTGCTGGTGCGGCAGCGATAACTGCCGCGGCACGCTGCTGGCGGCGAAGCCCGAGAAGAAGAAAAAGAAGAGCAAAAGCAAGAGCAGCAAGAAGAAGGACGACGCCAAGGCGGACGAAAAGTCCGGAAAGTCCAAAAAGGCGAAGTCCGCGAAGAAAGCTGAAAAGGCAGACAAGGCCGAAAAGTCCGGCAAGAAGGCCAAGCGCTGACCATGGCCGGCACCTGGTTCGCGCAGACCATCGCATCCACTGTTGCGCCGATGCTCCCGGGTTTCACCGTCGAGGTCGTCGATGCAATCGATTCGACCAACAGCGAACTCATGCGCCGAGCCCGCGCTGGCAATCTGGCGCCAGTGCTGCTGGTCGCCGAACGGCAGACCGCCGGCCGCGGCCGAATGGGCCGACCCTGGCACAGCGCACAGGACGAAGCGCAGCCGCTCGCACTCACGTTTTCGCTCGGCCTGCCGCTGGCGCCGAGCGACTGGTCGGGCCTGTCGCTGGCCGTGGGTGCCAGCGTCGCCGACAGCCTGGACGCCGATGGGCGCACCGGCATCCGCATCAAATGGCCGAACGACCTCTGGACGGCCGACGACCGCAAGCTCGCCGGCATCCTGATCGAAACCGCGACCGCTGCGATATCCATGACATCTGCTGGAACTGCGCCTGCGACGCGGTACGTCGTCATTGGCATCGGCGTGAACATCGGTCGGCGTGACGGCGATGGCCTGCGCGCACCGCCCGCCTGCCTGCATGAACAGACACCCGCGATGACCGCGCCCGAAGCGCTTCGGCTGATCGTCGCGCCGCTGGTGCGCGATGTGCTGGCTTTTGGTGCCCATGGTTTCGGACCTTTCGCCGCAAGATTCACCGCGCGCGACGCGCTGCAGGGACGCGAAATCGAGTTGAGCGACGGTAAGGTCGGCCGCTGCGAAGGCGTCGGCGCGGCGGGCGAACTGCTGGTGACGACGGCGGCGGGGCTGCAGCCGATCACCAGTTCGGAAGTCAGCGTGCGGCCGCGTCGCGCGGAGCCGTCATGAAGCCTGTTTCGACACGGCATCCGGCGTGGCGCATCGCGGCTGTTGTGCTGGTGCTGGCAAATATCGTCTATTTCGCCTGGAGCCAGGGTGCGTTTGCGGCTTTCGGCATGCAGCCGTCACGTTTGACCCAGACCGAGCCGCATCGCATGGAACGGCAGGTGCGGCCGACGTTGCTGCAGGTCTTGAAAGAGGCGCCGCCGGTGCCTGTACCGATGCCGGTGCCTGAGGCCCCGCCTGTCGCGGAAACGCCTGCCGTTGCGGCGCCGGCAGCCGAATCGCCCGCACCCGCGAGCCCGGCGGATTCGATCGCACGCTGAAGCGTCTATCGCGGGGTATCGCTGAGCAGATGGCGAACCACCCGTCCGGTCGCCGCCGGATAGCCAGGCGCGGTGTTGGCGATGTGGGATGCCAGCAGCGTGTTGAGCCGGGGCAGCGCGTGGAACGGCACGGCCGGATAGGCGTGATGCTCCACGTGGAAAGGCATGTTCCAGGCGAAGAAGTGGACGAAGGCGTTGGTGTAGGTGGTGCGCGTGTTGGCGAGCATGTCGGGCGTGTGCGCACAGCCGGTGTGTTCGGCCAGCAGGTACGGGCGCAGGAAAAGCTGTCCGGCCATCAGCGGGACGATCCACAACCACAGCGCGGCAGCCGATCCGGCAAACGCCGATGCGGCGATCACCGATGCGTAGCCCAGCAGGTACAGGCGCGCCTCGCGCACGATCAGCGGCCGCTTTTCGGGCGGCACCCACGGCACGGTCACGCGACCGAGCACGCCATGACGCCACAGCATGCGCGCACGACCTATCCAGATCGGCATGCCGGTCCAGTACCAGGCGATGGCAGCACGGGTGCGCGGCAGTGGCGTCGCGAGTTCCGGGTCTTTCTCCGGATCCTGCGTGTGGCGATGATGCTGCCAGTGGTAGGCGCGGTAGTACTCGTAGGGCAGCAGCACCGCGAAGCCTGCGAAATGGCCCAGGAGGTAGTTCGCGGCACGGGTGCGGAAGGCTGTCTGATGGGCGGTTTCGTGCACCACGTTGAACAGGAAGGCGATGAAATAGCCTTGCAGCAGCGTCATCGGCAGTGCCCAGAAGGTGCCGAGCGAATGCCACAGCGCAACGCCGCCGACGGCGATGGCGCCGAGATGGCCGGCTGCGCGCAGACATGCGGGCGCATTCGAACGCGCCGCGAGCGCCTTCAGGTCCGTTGCACCGACGCGAAAACTCGCCGGCTTGCGCAGCTTGGGCGCTTCCTGGATGACGTTCATGTGGCCAGCAGCGCTTTCACGCGCGTCTCGATGAAAGCCCGGTCTTCGGGCTGGTTGACGGGATTGCCCGCGCGGTGACCCCACACGGACGGAATCGGCTGCAGATCGCCGTGGCGCAGCGACTGCAGTTCTTGCCGGTTGTCCTCGACCTGGAAATAGAGGTCGTGATCGCCGGGCATCAGCAACACCCGGGCGCTGATCGCGCCGAGCGCCTTCGCCAAGTCACCCCGGTACAGGTCGTTGGCGCTGATGTCGCCGCCCTGCCATGTCCTGAACTGCGCCAGCAGATCGGACGGATCGCGCCGGGCGAAAGTGGTTTCCCAGGAGGTCACCAGATAATCCTCCAGCGACGAGGCGCCGAGGCCGCGCCACATCTCGTCGCGATAGAAAGTCTGCGACAGCGCCCAACCCGCATAGACGCGACCCATCGCCCTGAAGCCGCGGACGGGACGCTCGACGAAAACGCCGTCGCGGTAGGCGGGATCGGCCATCAACGCGTGCATCGCGCCGTCGATGAAGACCCTGTTGTGCGGCGCGCATCGCGCGGAGCCGCAGACGACGGCGATCCGTTCGACCGCTTCCGGAAACAGCGCTGCCCAGTGGTAGGCCTGCATCCCACCCATCGACCAGCCATAGACCAGCGCGACCCTGTCGATGCCCCACAACTCGGCCAGCATGCGGCGCTGCACATGCACCGCATCGAAATAGCTCACGTCGGGATAGCGCGAACCGACGTCGGGCCAGGGCGTGTTCGACGGCGAACTCGACAGGCCGTTGCCGAACAGGTTGGGAATGACGATGAAATATTTCGACGGATCGAGCGCGCCGCCCTCGCGCACCATGAACTGCGTGTCGTGGTGCTGGGCGCCGTACGAGGTCGGATAGACGATCACGTTCGAGCGGTCGGCGTTCAGTGTGCCGAAAGTCTTGTAGACGATCGACATGTTGCGAAAGGTGCGGCCCGACTGCAGCACCACGTTGCCGGCCTGGAAGACGCCCTCGGCTTCCGGCGGGCCTTTGGCCGGGGTAGCGTCCTGTTCTGCGTTCATCGAATGCTTTCCTGTGGGTTACCAGCGGCGCCGGATTTCGAATTACTATACGCATAGTACAGAAAAAGACGCGCGCAACCAATGGGTCAGACCGATGGATCAGGTTCACCGATGACAGCTCCCAAAGCCAAGGCACGCGGACGCCCCCGTTCGGAGACCTCCGCAACAGCGGTCCTCGACGCCGCCTACCGCTTGTGCGCCGACGGCGGACTGCGCGACGCGAGCATCCAGGCGATCGCCGCGGAGTCCCGGGTTTCCAAGATGACGGTCTACAAGTGGTGGGGCGGCCGTCTTCCGCTGCTGATCGATGCCTACCTTCGACAGGCGACGCTGATGCTGCCGATCTCCGAGTCGCTTGCGCCGGCCGATGCGATCCACGTCCATGCCCAGCAGTACCTCGTGGCGCTCCAGGGCGAACTCGGGCGCGTGCAACTGGCCGTGCTGGCGGAATGCCTGAGCGAGAACGGCGACGCCGGTCTCTTCGTCGAGCGTTACCTGAGCGTGCGCCGCACGCTCGGCGCGCAAATCATCCGGCAAGGCCAGCGCGACGGCACCATCGGCTCGGTACGGCCTGCCGAGGCGCTCTACGACCAGATCTACGGCACGATGTTCTACCGCTTCCTTTTCGGCTTCCAGAGCCTGGACGAGGCCTTCGTGCGGGCGCTGGTCGATGCGACTTTCGCCGACGCTGCGGCAGCGATTCCAGTCATCCCGACAGATCGAACCGCACGCTGAAGCGCGTGCCCGGTGGCCGTTGGTCGGGATGCGCGTCTTCCAGCGTGACCGTCGCGCCGTGCTGGCGCGCGATCTCCCGCACGATGGGCAGCCCGAGGCCCGATCCGTCGGCCTCGTTGCCGAGCACCCGATAGAACGGCTCGAACACCAGTTCCCGGTCGGCCTCCGCGATGCCCGGTCCGTTGTCCTCGACCTGCAACAGCGCCACGCGCCCGAACGGATCGGCCAGCACGCGGGCCGTGATGACGCCGGGATGCGCCGATGTCGACGGCGTGTAATTCAGCGCGTTGTCGACCAGGTTGCGCACCAGCTCCTTCAGCAACGTCGGGTTGCCGCGCAATGTCGCGCCGGGCGTGCCGGCTTCCGCACCGTCATAACCGAGGTCGATCCGCTTTTCGATCGCCCGCGGCACGGCTTCGCGTACCACTTCAATCGTCAGCCGCGCCAGGTCGCACGGCAGCAGCCCGACCACGGCGCCGCTGCTTTCGGCCCGCGCCAGCGACAGTAGCTGGTTGACGGTGTGCGTTGCGCGCACGCTGGCATGGCCGATCTGCTTGAGCGACTGCTTCAATTCTTCCGCATTCGCGCCTTCGCGCTGCGCCAGATCGGCCTGCATGCGCAACCCGGCCAGTGGCGTCTTGAGCTGATGCGCAGCGTCGGCCAGGAAGCGCTTCTGCGTCGCGATCGAGTTCTGCAGCTTGCCTAACAATTCGTTGACCGACGACACCAGCGGAATGACTTCCTGCGGCACCGAGGATTCGTCCAGCGGGCTCAGGTCGTCGGGCCGGCGTTCGCGGATGCGCGCCTCGATCACCGACAGCGGCTTGATGCCGCGCACCAGCGCCAGCCAGATGAGCAGCACCGCCAGCGGCAGGATCGCGAACTGCGGCAGCAGCACCCCCTTGATGATCTCGGTCGCGAGGACCGACTGCTTTTCCCGCGTCTCGGCGACCTGCACCAGCGCCGGCTCGACTTCGGCGCCGGCCACCACCCAGAGGGAAGCGACGCGCACCGGCTGGCCGCGCATCGTCGCGTCGTGCAGGTAGACGACGCCGGGCACCGGCGGTTCGTCGGCCGTCGGCGGGGGTACGTCGCGCTCTCCGCTCAGCAGCTTGCCGCCGGCATCGAGCACCTGGTAGTAGACGCGGTCGGCATCGTCGCCGCGCAGGATCTCGCGCGCCGGTTGCGGCAGCAGAAACTGAAGCTTGCCCTCCTGGACGAGCACCAGCCGCGCCAGCGTCTGTACGTTGTATTCGAGTGCGCGGTCGAAGGGCGCGTTCGCGATACCCTGCGCCACCAGCCACGTCAGCCCGATGCTGACCGGCACCAGCAGCAGCAGCGGCGTCAGCATCCAGTCGAGGATTTCCCCGAACAGCGACCGCTGCGCGCGCTGGAAGAGCTTCAAGCTGCGATCTTTTCGAGGCAGTAACCCAGGCCGCGCACCGTGGCGATGCGCACCGGGCCCTTCTCGATCTTCTTGCGCAATCGGTGGATGTAGACCTCGATGGCGTTGATGCTGACTTCCTCGCCCCACTCGCACAGCCGCTCGACCAGCTGATCCTTGCTCACCAGCCGGCCGGCGCGCTGCAGCAGAACTTCGAGCAGGCCAAGCTCGCGGGCCGAAAGCTCGACCATCTTGCCGTCGAGCGTGGCGACCCGGCCGGCCTGGTCGTACACCAGCGGGCCATGCTTGATCGCGTTGCTGGTGCCGCCCATGCCCCGCCGCGTGAGGGCGCGCACGCGGGCTTCGAGCTCCTGCAGCGAGAACGGCTTGGCCATGTAGTCGTCGGCGCCGTAGTCCAGGCCCTTGACGCGCTCTTCGACGCTGTCGGCCGCGGTCAGCACCAGCACCGGCATCTGCGAGCCGCGGGCGCGCAGTCGCTTGAGGATTTCCAGGCCGTGCATGTTGGGCAGGCCGAGGTCGAGGATCAACAGGTCGAACTCGCTGTTGGTCATGAGCGCCGCATCGGCCTGCGAGCCGGTCGCCACGCGGTCGACCGCCGCTCCCGAGGTGCGCAGGCTGCGCAAGAGCGCATCCGCCAGCACCTGGTCATCTTCAGCAATCAGTATCCGCATCGCCACCTCCGGCTTGTTATGTCGTCCCCGCTCAAATTTTAGGCGCCCGCGTACGCTTCCAGTCCGATGGTTACTACGGTGGCTACGTCATCGCCGACGCTTTGGCGGAACTCGGTCTCGGCCTGTGCCACCGCATTCCTGAAAGCCTGCAGCCATGCCAACCCGTCGGCGGTGAACATCACCCGCCGTGCGCGGGCATCGAGCGGATCGGGCGTACGCACCACGAGCCCCCAGGCTTCGCACTGGTCGACCAGCGTGCCCATCGCCTGCTTGGTCATGCCGGCGCGCTCCGCCAGCTCGGTCAGGCGCGAACCGCCGCGCGACAGGTGGCGCGTGATGTGGATGTGCGCGGCGCTGATCTGAGCCCGCGCGGCCAGATTGGACAGCGCCAGCGGCACATCGATGTCGTGCGCCATCAGCGCCAGCACACGCTCGTCGAAACGGCGCATTGCATGGCCGAGCAACCGCCCCAGATGGGTCTGACGCCAGGCATCGGCATCGTGCTGAAAGACATGTTCGGGCATGGAATCGATGGTAAGCCAAACTGACCATAAAACAGGTTTACTTCGTGCGACCAGCCCCTAAACTACTGTTCAAGCATCCAGCCTGTGGTTAAAGGCAGCTGGGTGGAATCGAATCCCAACCGTTGATATTCAAGGAGTTTCTCTCATGGACGCACTCGTCAAGGGCACCAGCATTTCCGTCGCCGGCAGCGAAAAAGCCAAGGCACTCCAGGCCGCACTGGCCCAGATCGAAAAGCAGTTCGGTAAGGGCACGATCATGCGTCTGGGTGAAGGCGAGGCGCTGGAAGACGTGCAGGTCGTCTCGACCGGCTCGCTCGGCCTGGACATCGCGCTCGGCGTCGGCGGCCTGCCGCGCGGCCGGGTCATCGAAATCTACGGCCCCGAGTCTTCGGGCAAGACCACGCTCACGTTGCAGGTCATCGCCCAGATGCAGAAGCAGGCCGGCACCTGCGCCTTCGTCGACGCCGAACACGCGCTCGACGTGCAATACGCCCAGAAGCTCGGCGTGAACCTGTCCGACCTGCTGATCAGCCAGCCGGACACCGGCGAGCAGGCGCTCGAGATCGTCGATTCGCTGGTGCGTTCGGGCGCCGTCGACCTGATCGTCGTCGACTCGGTCGCCGCGCTCACGCCGCGCGCCGAAATCGAAGGCGACATGGGCTTTTCGTTGCCCTGCCTGCATGCCCGTCTGCTGAGCCAGGCGCTGCGCATTGTGACCGCCAGCATCAAGAAGACCAACTGCATGGTCATCTTCATCAATCAGATCCGCATGAAGATCGGCGTGATGTTCGGTTCGCCCGAAACCACGACCGGCGGCAACGCGCTGAAGTTCTACGCCTCGGTCCGGCTCGACATCCGCCGCATCGGCACGATCAAGAAGGGCGAGGAAGCCATCGGCAACGAGACCAAGGTCAAGGTCGTGAAGAACAAGGTCAGCCCGCCCTTCAAGACGGCCGAGTTCGACATCCTGTTCGGCGAAGGCATCAGCCGCGAAGGCGAGATCATCGACATGGGCGTGACCGCCAAGATCGTCGACAAGGCCGGCGCCTGGTATGCCTACAACGGCGAGAAGATCGGCCAGGGCCGTGACAACGCCCGCGAATTCCTGCGCGA
>JAQGMX010000026.1 GCA_028292145.1 Variovorax sp. | reverse complement strand
GCCGACCGCGCCGGCATCTGGCCGCGCCAGACCGGCAGTTCCTCGAAGCCAGAAATCATCTCGCCGCCCAGCGTGGACACGCGATAGAACATCCGGCTCTGGTTGTCGGCCTCGAAAGCCTCCAGCGCCGAATACGGAACCACCGCGCGCAGCACGGCGGCTTCGTCGTAGCCGGTGACGTCGAGCTGTTCGCCGATCGTCTTCGCGGAAGCCAGCAGCGTGCGGTCGTAAGCGAGGGTCGCGGCCGCCAAGCTCTGGCGGTAGAGGCTCACGCTGTTGATCCCGATCAGGATCGCCACCGGGATCAGGATGCCCATCAAGAGGCGCGTCCGCAGCGACCAGGCGCCGTGCGGAGGCATTCGCGCCATTCGCCCAATGCGCTTGATGCGCTTGATGGGCCGGATGTTCATGCGTCGGCGCGAAGCAGGTAGCCGAGCCCGCGCAGCGTCATCAGCGTGGCGCCGGTGCCGGCGAGTTTCTTGCGCAATCTGTAGACCACCACCTCGACCGCTTCGTACTGCACGTCCGCCTCGCCGGGAAACACCAGTTCGAAAAGACGCTCTTTCCCGACCGCATGGCCGGGTTTGACCATCAGCGCCTTGAGCAGTGCCAGTTCGCGCGGCGTGAGCTCCAGCACGTCGGCGCGGTGATAGATGGCGCCGCTTTCGGGTTCGTAGCGCAGCTGGCCGACAGCCTGCGGCCCATCGGGCGCGTCGTGGTCGGCATTCTGGTGTCGGCGGCGCAGGGCGCGCAGGCGTGCTTCGAGTTCGTCCAGGTCGAAGGGTTTGGGCAGGTAATCGTCGGCGCCGGCGTTCAGGCCGACGATGCGGTCGCCGACCGTGCCGCGCGCCGTCAGCAGCAGCACCGGCGTGCGCAGCCCGGCGGCACGGGCCTGCGCCAGCACCTGGAGGCCGTCGAGGTTGGGCAGATTGAGGTCGAGCGCGACCACGTCGGGCTCCACCGCGCGCCACTGCGCGAGCGCCAGCGCGCCGTCGCCGCAGACCCGCACGTCGATGCGGCGCCGCGCGAAGGCGCGCTGCAACGTGATTTGCATGGTGGGATCGTCTTCGACCAGCAGCAGCTTCATGGCATGGGGGTTCGGTGTTTACCCCAGTCTGACGGACAGCCAACTGACAGCAGGGCGGCGCATCATAGCGACGAATAATATTTGGAGACCTTTATGCGTCGCGACACCTTCCTGAAATCCCTTGCCGCCCTGGCCGCCACCGGCGCGATGCCGCTCTCGGCCTGGGCCGCCACCAACGTCAAGATGATGATTCCGGCCAACCCGGGCGGCGGCTGGGACACCACGGGCCGCGCGCTTGGCAAGGCGCTGACCGATGCCAAGCTGGCCGACACGGTCACCTACGACAACAAGGGCGGCGCGGCCGGCGCGCTGGGCTTGGCGCAGTTCGTCAACGGCTCCAAGAGCGACCCGAACGCGCTGATGGTGATGGGCGCCGTCATGCTCGGCGGCATCATCACCGGCAAGCCGCCGGTCAAGCTCGAAGCCGCGACGCCCATCGCCCGCATCACCAGCGAATACAACGTCTTCGTGCTGCCGACCAATTCGCCGTTCAAGACGATGGCCGACGTCGTCGCCCAGCTCAAGAAAGACCCGGGCAGCGTGAAGTGGGGTGGCGGTTCGCGCGGCTCCACCGAGCACATCGCGGCGGCCATGATCGCGCAGAAGGTCGGCGTCGACCCGTCGAAGATCAACTACGTCGCCTTCCGTGGCGGCGGCGAAGCGACGGCTGCGGTGCTCGGCGGCAACGTGACCATCGGCGGCAGCGGCTACAGCGAATTCGCGGAATACATCGGCGCCGGCAAGATGAAGGCGGTCGCCGTGACCTCGGCCACGCGCCTCGCGGGCTCCGACGTGCCGACGCTCAAGGAACAGGGCATCGACGTCGAACTCGGCAACTGGCGCGGCGTGTACGGCGCCCCCGGCATCACGCCGGATCAGCGCAAGAAGCTGATCGACATGGTCGTCGCCGCGCTCAAGACGCCGTCCTGGCTCGAAGCCGCCAAGAAAAACGACTGGACGCCGGCCGTGCTCACCGGCGACGCCTTCGGCAAGTTCGTCGACGACGAGTTCGCCAGTCTCCGCGCCACGATGACCAAGTCGGGAATGATCTGACCGTCTAGCAACCCGCGCCCGGCGCATCGGAACTCAAAACAATGACAACAAGCTCCTTTCCGCCGGTCGAACCGGCACCCGCGGGCGCCGTCTGGCCGCAAACGGCGGTCGGTATCGGCGTCCTGCTCGTCGGCCTTTTCCTGGCCTACGGCGCGACCAGCATTTCTTCCGAGGCCGGCTACGGCGGCGTCGGGCCGAACTTCCTGCCCTGGCTGAGTTCGGTCGTTCTGATCATCTGCGGCGCCTGGATTACCTGGGAAGCGCGCACCGGCGGCTTCCGCGAAATGGACGCACCGACCGGCGCCGTCGAAACCTACTGGTCGGGATTCGTCTGGGTGTCGGCCGGCCTGCTGCTCAACGCCACCTTGATCACCACCATCGGCTTCATCCTGAGTTGCACGCTGTGCTACGTGATGGCGGTGCAGGGCCTGCGCCGCGCCGCGGGACAGCCGGCCGTCAACCAGCCGCGCACCTGGCTCGTCGACGCCGTGACCGGCTTTCTGATCGCGGCGCCGGTTTTCTGGATGTTCACGCAATTCCTGGCGATCAACCTCCCGGGCCTGACAGAGAGCGGCTGGTTCTGACATGGATATCTTCAACGCTCTCATGGCGGGCTTCGCTGCGGCGATCACCCCTGCGAATCTGCTCTGGTGCCTGGTCGGCTGCGCGCTCGGCACCGCCGTCGGCGTGCTGCCCGGCATCGGCCCGGCGGTGGCTGTGGCGATGCTGCTGCCGATCACCGGCAAGGTCGACGTCACCGCGTCGATGATTTTTTTCTCCGGCATCTATTACGGCGCCATGTACGGCGGCTCGACCACCTCGA